>CAYXTZ010000062.1:0-8943 GCA_964468535.1 uncultured Sulfurovum sp. | reverse complement strand
TTCTATCTCTTTTTTGTTATGAACGTTCTGTTATTTCTAAAAGATGGTAGCCAAACTGTGTCTTAACTGGGCCATGAACCACACCTACTTCATCGTTAAAAACCACCTTGTCAAACTCTGGAACCATTTGTCCTTGACCAAAACTACCTAAAGCTCCGCCTTCTGCTCCCGAAGGGCAGGCCGAACTGTCTTTAGCTGCTTGTTCAAAAGTGATTTCACCTGAGTTTATTTTTTCTTTTAATTCGCTACACATTGCTTCGTCATGGACGAGTATATGTCTTGCTGATGCTGATGCCATATTAATTCCTTGTTTCATTTTATGAGAACTAGCGTTCTCTTATAGTGATGGGTCAAATGCGATTAACTCACCTTTTTTCAATCTTGGTATTATATCAGTTCGTATCTTACGAATAAGATAACTTTTTTTCTCAAAAGGGATTTGTTGTGATGATGCTACATTTTTTAACTTCATATCATAATGTTTGATGAGAAAATGACGTAAAACTTTATTTAATTCCTCTTCATCCATCACCTCGAAAGTCTCGTCTATACTCAACCCTACTAAGCCAGAGTGTTCATGTTCACGATTGATTAAAGCAGAAAAAAGTCCTTCATAGTTACCAAACATGCTAGCATCAAGTACTGCCAAAACATTATCAATCAATGCAGGTTTCTCTATCAGGGTTTTTAAAATACTCAACTGTGCCACATCATCTATCTTTTGGCTAAAGTTATCTCTTGCCCTCTCTGGTCGTGCTGCTGTCCCAAAAAAACCAGGTGAAAGCCCTAGCAATGTAGCCGCAGTTGGAATGTATGCATCTTTGATAATAGGAGTCAGTGTATCTAGGTACTGCTTAAGCGAAGCAAATCCTGCTTCTTTTGCTCTAGGGTCATGTAAGTCATACTGTTCTACTATCTTTTCTAACACAAAGGGTATAAGTGCCTTCGCTTCACGCAACAGTTTTGCTACTGCTTCACTTTGCCCTTTAGCTATGAGGTCAGCGGGGTCTTGCCCATCAGGGAACAGTACCACTCCACCATCAAAGCCAGCAACCGAAAGCATTTGTGCAGCTTTAAGTGCAGCTGCTATCCCTGCCTTGTCTCCATCGTATGCCAAGATAACTTTAGGCTCTCCCTTTCTTAGCATCGGTAAGTGTTCTGTAGTAAGAGCTGTCCCCATCCCTGCAACTGCTTCGTTGAAGCCCGCTTGATGAAACATCACTACATCTAAGTAGCCCTCACATATGATGATTTTTTTATTTTTATAGATGCTCTCTTTGGCTAGGTGGTAGCCATAAAGCAAACGCGATTTATTAAAAAGTTTGGTTTGGGGCGAGTTAATATATTTAGCAGGGTGATTCGTAATTGTCCTGCCACCAAAGCCGACTATGGATGCACTTGCAGAGTAAATAGGAAAGGTGATACGTTCTACCAAGCGGGCATAAAATCCTTGTCCATTTTCACTTTGAGCAATGATACCTGCTTCTACTGCTTTAGGAAGAGGCAATAGTGCAGAAGTTAAAAACCCCATTACCTGTTGCCCAACGGGTACATATCCTATCTCGAAACGTTCTATGGAACTTTGAGAAACGCCTCTGTCTAAAAGATACTGTTTTGCTGTGGGGTTTTGATTGAGGTTTTTAGTATACCATTGTCCTATAGCTTCTAAGACACGTTTAGCATCAGAGTAATCTGAAGACCCTTTAGTATAGGAAAGAGAAAAGTTGTTCATAGATGCTAGTTTTTCTATGGCTTCAGGATAAGAAAGTTTTTCTAACTCCATCACAAACTTGATACTATCTCCCCCAACACCACAGCCAAAACAATGGTATATCTGCTTAGAAGGACTCACCACAAAAGAGGGCGTTTTTTCACCATGAAAAGGGCAGTTGGCTTTGTAGTTAGCCCCCGCTTTACGTAACTCTATAAAGCTGCCTACTACATCAATAATGTCAATACTGTTTTTTAAAGATTCTATGGAGGAATTATCTATCATAAAAGAATTATATCTAATTAGATATAATCTTACTTACTAAAATGATAAAAATCTATAAGGACAAACTTGGAACAACTATTGCCTGCTTATGATGACCCGCTTTTTAGTATTTTACTCATTATTCTCATTGCACTTATTATTGCACTTGTTACCTATGGCTGGGGTTTATATAGACAACAAAGAGAAGAAGGTAATCTTCTAAAGTTTTTAGAAAAATTTGATAGTTCTGAATGTGCATTAGATACTACAGATATGCCTTTCCAAGAAAACATGTTCAAACCCTTTACATTACTTGCAAAAGCTTTTGAAAACTCTGGTGAGTATCCTAAGGCTATCAATATTTATCTTTATCTTATCAAACATATTAAGCATGACCCAGGTGAGATTGAGCTTATGGAACGCTTAGGGAATACCTATTTGCATGCAGGTTTTTTAGAGCGTTCAAGGTCAATCTATCTTGAAATACTACGCCGTCATCCTCGTAACATAAAAGTACTCTATGAGCTAGGCATTGTCTATGAGACCATGCAACGTTATGATAAAGCCAAAGAGACATTAGAGCCACTTAAAGTGCTTGGAGAAAACACCACAGAACTAGAAAGGTCTTTTGATTTTGCACAGCTGATGGCTTCTCAAACCATAGAAACAGAAGAAAAAGTAGAAAAAATTAAAATACTACTCAAAAAACAACCTAGTCTTTATCGTCCAATTGTCTCTGCCCTTTTGCAACTTGATACTACTAGTGCTTGGGAAATTATTGACCCTGAGCGTATCAAAGAACTCATTGACATACTTTGGTTTTTGCCAAATTCACAACTCGATTTAGATATAATCTCATCTAGCGACAAGCTACACACGCTCTATTATGCTAAAGGCTACCTACAAAGACCTATGCTCAATAGTGGTGTTTTTGCTTTAGATATGTTAGCAACCGCCAAAAAAGGTGGCTTTAAAGAAGGAGATTTACATTTTTCTTACCTTTGTAAAAAGTGTAAACAAAGTTTCCCTGTCTCCTTTACGCGTTGTCCAAACTGTATGGCGATATACTCAGTTCAAGTCAAGGAAAAAATTGCAAAATCAAGCCCTAAAACAAATTACTCTTTACTCTGATGGTTCGAGTCTAGGCAACCCTGGACCTGGAGGATATGGTGGCATACTAGAGTACAATGGCAACCGTAAAGAGTACTTTGGAGCAGAGATATATACAACCAACAACCGCATGGAACTTCAAGGCGTGATAGAGGGGCTAAAGCTCTTAAATGAGCCTTGTGATGTTGAAGTCATTTCCGACAGTTCTTATGTTGTAAAAGCAATCAATGAATGGCTAGCTGGATGGGTGCGTAAAAATTTTACAAAAGTTAAAAATGTTGACCTTTGGGAAGCCTACCTGGAAGCGGCTAAACCACACAATGTACGTGGTACTTGGGTACGAGGGCATAACGGTCACCCCGAAAATGAACGCTGTGATGAGCTTGCACGTAATGAAGCAGAAAGAATAAAAGCAACTTTATAAGTTTTTAGCTACTATAACTGAGTCATGGGTCATTGGTTGAATTTTCGTAGAGAATGAAAGCTGTGACCCTGCATCTTAGCCTTATATTTAAAGGGAAATTTGCAACCAAACCAAATAAAGGAACAAAAATGAACGACTACAGTCACTTAGAAAAACGACTGAACTATACATTTAAAAATAAGCAATTGATTATTGAGGCCTTGACACATAAGAGTCACAAAAAGCCTTACAATAATGAGCGGCTTGAATTTTTAGGAGACGCGGTACTTGACCTCATTGTAGGTGAATATCTTTTTATGAAGTTTCCTAAATCAGATGAAGGTATATTGTCAAAAATACGTGCCTCTCTTGTCAATGAATCTGGTTTTACACTTTTAGCTAGAGAACTCAACCTAGGAATCTATATTTTTCTTTCACTTGCTGAAGAAAACAATGATGGGAGAAATAAACCTTCCTTGCTTTCTAATGCATTTGAGGCTATCATGGGGGCTGTATATCTTGAAGCTGGACTAGGCGTTGTAAAAGAAATCTCTGTTAAACTCTTGGAAGAGTGTCATCCTAAAATAGATTTACAATCTTTGTCAAAAGACTATAAAACAGCTTTACAGGAACTCACACAAGCCAGCCATGGCGTTACCCCTATTTATGAGATGCTAGGCTCTTCTGGACCAGACCATAAAAAAGAGTTTGAGATTTCTATTATATTGCTTGGCGAAACCATTGCTAAAGCAAAAGGGAAAAGCAAAAAAGAAGCCCAACAAAAAGCAGCCCAAATTGCATTAAAGGAACTAAAAGCATGAATATATTTGGTAAAAAACTTACCCTCAGCACTTTTGGAGAATCCCATGGAAAAGCATTAGGTTGTATACTCGATGGTCTACCTGCAGGACTTACTATAGATGAAGATTTTATACAATCTGAACTAGATAGACGAAAACCTGGAAAATCAAAATTAGAGACAGGGCGAAAGGAAGACGATAAATTTGAAATTTTATCAGGAACTTTTGAAGGTATAAGTACTGGTACACCTATTGCTATGGTGATATTTAATACCAACCAAAAATCAAAAGACTATGAAAACATTAAAGACCTTTTTCGTCCTGGGCATGCAGACTTTACATACTTTCATAAGTATGGGTTACGTGACTACCGTGGTGGTGGACGTTCCTCTGCTAGAGAAACTGCTGCTCGCGTAGCAGGAGGTGCTATAGCTAAACTCATGCTCAAAGAACTTGGTATTGAGATACAGTCTGGGCTTTGTGAAGTCGATGGCATTAAAGGCACAGTACAAAATTTTGCTCATGCACGAACCTCTAAGCTCTATGCACTTGACCCCACAGTAGAAGTAGCACAAGAAAAAGCTATTCTCGCGGCAAAAGCAAAGCATGATTCAGTTGGTGGAGTAGTCCTTACTACAGCTACTGGTGTACCCATAGGCTTAGGTGAACCCATTTACTATAAGCTTGATGCCATCCTAGCTGAAGCTATGATGGGGATAAATGCAGCAAAAGCAGTAGAGATAGGAGATGGTGTAGCTTCTACTCATCTTAAGGGGAGTCAGAACAATGATGAAATAAGCTTAAATGGCTTTAAATCAAACCACTCAGGTGGAATGCTTGGAGGCATCTCTAATGGTGATACTATCATCATTAAGACACACTTCAAACCCACGCCTAGCATCTTCCAAGAACAAGATACCATCACTACTCATAACGAAGAGGTGAAATGCAATCTAAAAGGCAGGCATGACCCTTGTGTTGCCATACGAGGAGCTATCGTTTGTGAGGCGATGATGGCATTGACTCTTGCTGATATGACTCTGCTTAACATGGGGAAGAAGATGGAACACTTAACAAGCATATATAAAGGAAATTAACATGCGAAAAATTGGATTATCTATACTTATTGTCGTTGCTGTTGCAACTATTTATTATTTTACTTCGGGAGCAACACAACTTAGCCTTCAGATGAAAAAACATGTTGATGCACAATTTTCGACACTGCAAAATAAAGGTTTCGCTGTTGTAAGTAAAGAAATAAGTGAAAATAAAGAACACTTTATCATTACTGTTGATAAACCTGAGAAAATTTCAACCTTTCTTAATACCAAGGGTATTCAAATTGCACCCCAAGAGCTAAAATATTTTAAAGGATTACAGCTGGGCGTAGATGTGGAGTACTTAGCAAATGCATATAGTGCTGCCTCCTTTGATGTCTATCTTCTAGCACTACCTACAGCCTTATCTTCTGCTAGTCTATCTGTAGATGATAAAAAGGTGCTTGAACAAGTAGAAAATATGATAGAGAAAAAAACTTTTTTACTACATGTTGATGTGAACAAACTAGGTACTGGTTTTAAAGGTCACATGAAAGATATAGATGAAGTCATAGAAGATGATGGAGAGAAAATAAAGTTTACCATGGAGTCTTTACAATTTTCAGGAGATATTGAAAATGAAAAACTAGCCAGTATCAAACAAACACTAAAGAACATGAATATACGCTCAGACGATGATGCCTTTGATATGCAAATAACTAACCTTATTAGTAACTATAAAGTAACGGGTACCTCAAACTATGATTACGATACTGACTATAGCATAGAAAATGTCAAATTTGTAGCCAAAGATGAATTTAAACTCAACATAAATAATTTTTTTATGCATTCAAGTTCAAAGGTAGCTAATGGTCTTACTTCCATAACAGCCGAAACAAAGATTGGTAAAATACACTTTGGCGAAGGTCAGAAAAGTAATAGTCTCGATACTCTTGTTTTTAATATGAAAGCAAACAACTTGGACATGAATGCTCTTAGCAAAATAGAAACTATAGATTCAGACAATGAAAAGGAACTACTTGCTCTTTTTCAGCAACTACTCTCCCATGGCATTCATTTTGAAATATCAAACTTCTCTGTAAAGCAACTTGAACTTGACAACAAAAAACTTGATGGATTTATGTTGACAAGTGCCTTTGACATTGACAAATCATTAGACCTAGCTTCCTTAGAAAAAAATCCTATGGCTGCCATAAATTCTATGGATGCAAACATTGAACTCATTCTTTCCAGTCAACTCTTTGCCGTCATTGCACAGCAACCACAGGCAATAATGGCAATGATGCTTTTCCCGCCTAAAGATGTCAAGGACAAGAAGGTTTACAAAATTGAATTAAAAAATGGAAAGCTACGCGTCAATGAAAAACCAATAATGTAAGAAAGAAAGGGGGTTATTTATCCAATCCCTTGACTCTAAATGACTTACGATGCACGACACATCTATCATATTTTACTAAAGCCTCTATATGGGCTTTGGTTCCATATCCTTTATGCTTCTCAAATCCATACTCTGAATACTCTTTCGAGAAGGCTATGATTTCTCTATCATGTGTTACCTTTGCAAGTATACTTGCTGCTGATACCTCTGCTATTTTATCATCTGCTTTAATCATGGTACGAATGTTTGAAACACCAAATGTACTATTGCCATCAAAAAGATAGTCCATATTTTTCAAATGCTTTTGTATGCTGAGTAAGCCTTTATGTAGACATTTGGAAATCCCTAAATTATCTACTTCTTTGGCAGAGAAAGAAACAATATGATATGTGCTATTTTCTATAATCTCGCTGTATAGAAGTTCACGCTTTTTTTCTGTGAGTTTTTTTGAATCCATTAATCCTTCAATCTCTTTAGTCAGTACCACCCCTGCTATTACTAGAGACCCAGCAAGACATCCTCTTCCTGCTTCATCTATGCCACATAAAGACTTCTCTATTCTATTCAATAGAAGCTATCGCCTTTTCTATACGATTAATGCTCTCAACTGTACCCAAAATAGCCATAATCTCATCAAGTCCTGAACCTGTCATAGAACCCATGAGGCTCACACGAAGTGGCATACCTATCTTTCCAAAGCCTATCTCTTTTTCTTCTACTATCTTTTCCATGACAGAATGAAAGGCTTCTTTAGTAGTAGGTTGTGCGAGGGCTAGCATATCTGCAAAGGCAGAGAGTATCTCTTTTGCTTCGCCTTTAAAGGCTTTTTTGGCTGACTTTTCGTCGTATGAAGTAGGTGCAATCGTTATGAGTTTTATTTGTACAGCTAGCTCTACAAGTGTTTTGCCTCTTTCTTTGGTTGCATTAAGTAACATAGAGGCTTTTTCATTGTTCTCTAAATCAACTCCAAACTCTTTCAGTAAATCTATAAGTTTTTCATCTGATGCTTCTTTGATGTAGTGAGCATTCAGCCACAAAAGCTTGTCTAGATTATAATTTGATGATGATTTGTTGATGTCATTTGGGTCAAAGAGACTTATCATCTCTTCAAGAGAAAATATCTCTTGGTCTCCATGAGACCATCCTAGACGCACAAGAAAGTTTAGGAGTGCTTCTGGTAAATAACCCATAGTTTTGTAGTCCATCACGTCCGTTGCACCATCACGCTTAGAAAGCTTTTTACCTTGCTCATTGTTTATCATCGCAACATGATAAAATTTAGGAAAGGTCAAGCCAAGAGCAGTATAGACTACTATTTGCTTAGGTGTATTGTAAAGATGGTCATCACCACGTATGACTTCTGTGCATCCCATAAGTGCATCATCTATGGCTACTACGAAGTTATAGGTAGGTGCACCATCTGCACGGGCGATGACAAAATCATCTACTTCAGATGCCGCAATGTTGATAGTTCCTTTGACACCATCTTCAAAAGTTATCATCCCCTCTTTTGGTGCTTTTATACGTATCACGGGCTTTATACCTTCAGGTGGCGTACCCATAAAATCACGGTAACGTCCATCATAACGTGTACGCTCTTTTTTAGCCATCTGCTCTTCACGTAAAATTGACAGTTCTTCTTTTGACATATAACATTTGTATGCTTGACCCTCTTCAAGTAGTCGGTCAATGTATTTTGTATATAAATCAAATCGCTTAGATTGATACACGACCTCACCATCATTATGCATCCCTACCCATTCAAATGCCTTCAGTATGGCATCTTTAGCTTCCTCGGAGTTTCGTGCCATATCTGTATCTTCTATACGTAAAAGGAACTCACCTTTACTGTGTTGTGCTGTAAGCCAAGAAAAAAGTGCTGTTCTAAGCCCTCCTATGTGCAAATATCCTGTAGGACTTGGTGCAAAACGTGTGATTGTCATCGTAATACCTTGAAATAATTTATGTGATTGTAGCGAAAATGTAGTTAAACGAGAGGGGGATTATTGCAGATAGCTCAGGGTATTCATTACCCTGAAATTTATTTATTATTCTTTCTTCTTTTTCGGAGTTTTTGCTGCTTTTGCTTTCACGTCTTTTTTTATATTCTTCGCTATAGCCTCACCAATCCCTTTAACCCGAGTAAGATCTTCAAATGATTTAAATTTACTTTTTTTTCTCTCTTTGATGATAGCACTAGCTTTCGCTTCTCCTACACC
>CAYXTZ010000061.1:0-8981 GCA_964468535.1 uncultured Sulfurovum sp. | reverse complement strand
CTAGTCCTTGTGTACAAGGCATACCTTGCTCAACCAAATACATAGAATGGCTTGGTTTTCTAAGCATTCCTATGTTCTCTTTTATTGCATTTTCTATACTTGCAATACTTTTATTTACTATGAAAAAAAAGGCTTAATCATGAAAAAACAAACACTGCTTGTATCTACGGCCATAACGCTGATACTTATTTTTGCTGTTGCTGCTTATGTCTATAAAGACAATCAATCTACTAAAATCTCAGAAAAAGTCAACAAAAATGCCTCTTTGCTTGTAAGAGACCACTCCATAACCATAGGAAACAAAGATGCTAAAGTACATCTAGTTGAGTTTTTTGACCCTGCTTGTGAGACATGTGCGAAGTTTTATCCTTTGGTAAAAAAGATTATGAAAGAGCATGAAGGAAATATCAAGTTAACACTAAGATATGTAACCTTTCATGAAGGAGCTGACCATATAGTGAGGATTCTTGAAGCAGCAAGAGTACAAGGCAAGTTTTGGGAAACCTTAGAACTGGCATTTAAGTCGCAGTCCTATTGGGCTATTCATCATAAAGCCCATCCAGAAATATTGTGGAAGTATTTACCAAGTATTGGTTTAGATATGGAGCAGATGAGTAAAGATGTTATGAATCCAAAAACAAATGAAATCATCGCACAAGATATGGCTGATGCTAAAATTTTAGGTGCTAAAAAAACACCTTCATTTTTTGTCAATGGAAAGTTACTTCAAAAATTTGGGCTTCAAGAGTTAAAAGACTTGATAAACTCTGAACTAGAAAACCATTAACTTTCCCAAGCTATAGTACTATCAAAAGCAACTTCTTAGATGTTTTTAACTAAAATTATATACCAATTTGGAGAGTTTAACCCTATGATTAAAAAAAGTAAAAAAATAATACTAGCTGGTATCGTATCAACATTGACCCTTGCTTATATGTTTGGGTCATTTGCACAAGCAAAAGACAGTAACACTACAAAATTTAAGCCTTCAACTGCAAAAGAAAAGCTAGAGGCATACATCAAGTTTACACAAATACTTAATGTTATTGAAAGTCAATATGTAGATGATGTCAACACAACAGACCTTGTAGATAAAGCACTCAAGGGACTTCTGACAAACCTTGATGCACACTCCACGTTTATGGATACTAAATCTTACAAAGACCTCACAGTCCAAACTAAAGGTGAGTTTGGTGGACTTGGTATCTCTATAGGCATGAAAAATGGTGCTTTAACTGTCATAGCTCCCATTAAAGACACTCCTGCATATAGAGCAAAAGTGAAGGCTGGTGATATTATTTTAAAAATAAATGACCAAGTCACTATAGGCATGACTATAGATGAGTCTGTAAAACTTATGAGGGGTAAACCTGACACTAGTTTAGTGCTTACTATCATCAGAAAAAAAGAACCAAAACCTCTTAAAATAAAAATTACCAGAGCCATCATTAAAATACAATCTGTTTATTCAAAAAGTATTGGAGATAAGATTCTCTACTTACATGTGACTTCTTTTGACCAAAAAGTGGTTGAAGGTGTCAAAAAAGCCATGCAAGACCACAACAACACCCAAGGTATCATCTTAGATTTAAGAAACAATCCTGGTGGACTGTTAAGTCAAGCAGTGGGTTTGGTAGACCTTTTTGTAGATAAAGGTGTCATCGTTAGTCAAAAAGGCAAGGTCAAAACTGAAAATCTAAACTATTCTGCCCGTACAAAAACTTCAGATACAACAACACCCATTGTAACACTGGTAAATGGGGGGTCAGCCTCTGCGTCTGAGATTGTATCGGGTGCTTTGCAAGACTTTAATCGTAGTATCGTTGTAGGAGAAAAAACATTTGGTAAAGGCTCTGTCCAAGTAGTCATGCCCATAGGTGAAGATGAAGCATTGAAGCTCACAGTAGCTAGATACTACCTTCCAAGTGGCAGAACCATCCAAGCACTAGGTGTCACACCAGACATTATAGTCCATGTAGGAAAAATTGATTACGCTGAAGATACTTTACTTTTAAAAGAAAGAGACCTGAAAAAGCACTTAGAGAGTGAGTTGTTTAAGCTAGATGGTAATACATCTGAAGTCCAAGATAATAATACTTCAACAAACGACGAAAATAATGAAACCGAAGTTGATGATTCTATCATCAATCAAAAACAACTTTATAATGATGTGCAGTTGAAATCTGCTGTAGATATTTTAAAAGCATTAATCATTACAAAAAAGGGAAGACAATGACACGAGGTCAAGAGATGAAAGAAAATCTCGTTTATGAAGGAAAAGCAAAAAAAATATGGTCTACCCAAAACCCTGAACTTTATATATCTGAATTTAAAGATGACTTAACTGCCTTCAATGGTGAAAAAAAATCTTCAGAAGCAGGAAAAGGGGCATTGAACAACAAAATATCAGCAGCCCTATTTGAATACCTCAGTCATAAAGGTATTCCCTCTCATTTTGTTGAAATGCTTGACGATAACCACATGTTGCATAAACGTGCCGATGTCATCTTTATAGAAGTGATTGTACGTAACATCGCTACAGGCTCATTGACTAGAAACTTAGGCATAAAAGAGGGTACAAAACTCCCATTTTCATTGGTAGAGTTTGACTATAAAAATGATGAACTAGGCGACCCAAAGCTTAACGACCAACACTGTCTCATTTTAAATCTAGTAGAAGAGCAGTCTGAACTTGACTATATACGCTATATGGCAAGGAAAATAAATGGCCTACTTCAATCCTTTTATGCAGAACGTAACCTTACATTGGTTGATTTCAAACTAGAGTTTGGTAGAGATATCCATGGAAATATCATCCTTATAGATGAACTTAGTCCTGACAACTTTAGACTATGGGATAGCCAAAGTGGTGAGAGTATGGATAAAGATAGATTTAGGCAAGGTTTAGGCGGTCTAAAAGTGGCTTATGAAGAAGTATTAAATAGAATTTTGGGAGAAAAATAATTATGCAAGCAATAGTAAACGTGTTTTTAAAAGAAGGGGTACTTGACCCACAAGGAAAAGCAGCACACCATGCACTTGATTCATTGGGTTTTTCTGGAGTATCGGATGTACGTATCGGTAAACAAATCATTATAGAGCTTGATGCTACAGACAAAATAAAAGCTGAGGCGGAAGTAGAAGAAATGTGCGAAACGCTTCTTGCAAACACTGTTATAGAAGCTTACACAATAGAGATTAGTTAACATGCAAAAGTTATTAAAAGTAGCAGTACTAAGATTCCCAGGGACAAACTGTGAATTTGACACCCAATATGCCTTTGAAAAATTAGGACATACTACGGAGTTAATATGGCATGAAAATGAAACCCTTCCTAGCGATATTGACCTCGTAGTTGTTCCTGGTGGATTTTCTTATGGTGACTACCTACGTTCTGGTTCTATAGCACGTTTTTCCCCTGTGATGAAGGCGGTAACTGCTTATGCAAATAATGGTGGAAAAGTCTTAGGTATATGTAATGGTTTCCAAATCCTTACAGAAGCAGGACTTCTACCTGGTGCTTTAAAACGAAACAACAATTTGCACTTCATCTCTAAGCAGCAAAACCTTTGCGTCATCAACAATGACAATGCTTTTTTAAATAACTGCGAAAAAGGTGAGGTACTTAACATTCCTATCGCTCACGCTGATGGCAACTACTACATTGATGATGAAGGCTTTAAAGAGCTTGAAAAAAATGAACAAATTTTACTTCGATATTCAGACAGCAAAGGTAATCCTGTCGTTGTCAATGGCTCTGTTACTTCCATAGCAGGCATTTGTAATATTTCTAAAAATGTCTTTGGTCTCATGCCACATCCTGAACGTGCTTTAGAGACCATACTAGGCTCTATTGATGGGATACGCATGCTTAAAGGTTTTAGTGCCTAATGCAATATCTACGTGCAGTTTATCTTTACCTAGGGCTTGTACTTTTTTTTACAAGCCTTATTAATGCACAAGCCCAGTACAAATACTCTTATATCCCTAAAACTGTCTACGAAAACCAACTCTTTCCCGTCACAGTCATTGCCTTGGCAGAAAATGCAAATGCAGACCCGAAATTTACTTTTGACCCTTCAAGTAATATAGTACCTATTTACGATGAACCTCTAATCGTACGCAATGGTGAAGACAGCTTCTATACCTTTTACTTTCAAGCAGATACCAATGACATTAAAGTGCCAAGTTTAATGATAGAATCGCAGGTTTCACATATGGTACTGGACTCACAAAATATTCGTATAAAAAAGCTAAAAAAACGTCCAGATTTTTCCCATGTGCTAGCAGCTGACATGAAAATAAAAAATCATCAAGTCTCAAACTATGATGAGAGTAGTCATATCGTCACACTTACTATAGAGGCCTATGAAGCAAACATAGAAGATATGTCCCTTAATGATGTGCAAGAATCAGATATTGAAAATATTAAACGTAACTTTGCAAAAGTTGAAGCAGAATTCTATGTCATTCTCCCTGTTGAAACTAAACAACTAAAATTTACCTATTTTAATACTATTAAAAAACAATACGTATATTTAGAAGTTCCAACCGTAGTCCAAGATGCCAGTGTAGCAACACACTCAGACTTAAACCCCAAAGAAGATAATTTTACAAAATTGAAAAAATATACACTTATAACACTCTCTGTCTTTTTTCTCCTTATGTTTATTTTTAAACGAGATTTTTTCTATCTCGTCTTTGCGGTCATCTCTTTCATTACACTTTTAACGCTCTTCATACCACATAAAAAAATATGTATCTCTCAAGGCACACCCCTATATATACTTCCCACAGAAACAAGTACCATCAGTGCTAAAATAGATGAAGAACTTGAAACACCTTTACTAGGTGAACGTGAAGGTTACAAAAAAATAGAATACAAGGAAGGGATTATAGGGTGGATAAAAAATGAAAATATTTGCAAGCATTAGATTTTACTGGGGTGCTTTTGTCATCTCGTTTAATACCGCCGTTCTCATGATACCTGCACTCATGCTTTTTGGTAAATATAAAAGTACTATCGTTCATCATATCAATTCATTGACACTTTATATGATAGGGGGTATTGCTCTAAAAAAAGGGAAGATGGATAAAAATGCTGACATGTATGTCATGAACCATCAAGGTATTGTAGATATCATAGGACTTGAAGCAGTCCAAAATAACCATGTACGCTGGGCTGCTAAAAAAGAACTTTTTGATACTTTATGGTTTGGTAATCTTCTTGTCCATGCTGAACAAATTTCCATCGACAGAGGAGGTAAATCTTCTTTACGTAAATTTATTTCTGATGTAGAAGAATCTAGAGATATCTACAAACGCTCTGTAGCCATATTTCCTGAGGGAACAAGAACAGATGGACAAGATTTACTCCCATTTAAAGGTGGTACAAAACTCATAGCTGAAAAGTTAGGTCTTAAAATACAACCTATCGTCATCACAGGAAGTAAAAAACTTCTCAATGAGCATAACAAAACAGCACATTCTGCCATAGTTCACTACCATTTTTTACCTACTATTGATGTAAGTAAGGCAGATAAGACATGGTATACGGAACTTAGCAAAAATATGCAAAAGGTAATAGATGATGAATTCACTCACAATCATCGCAGTCGCTAGTGGTGGTGCTATAGGAGCAACACTTAGACTTATGATAAATACTGCTGTCAATAAAAGCTTTATTCATGCTCTTCCACTTGGTACACTAGTGGTCAATCTCATAGGCTCTTTACTTATAGGGATGCTCTTTGCCTATTTTCATCTAAATACTTCTCTCTCTCCACACATTAAAACTTTTATGGTGACAGGGATATTAGGAGCTATGACCACCTACTCTACCTTTGCCATAGAAAGTTTCTTTTTACTTCACTCAGGACACTATATACATGCTTTTGCTAACATGGCACTCAATCTCTTTGGTACTATCCTCCTAGCAGGTATAGGCTACATGATAGTATTACATTTTACAAAATAGGAAAACACATTGCTCACACTTAGTACAGAAATAGAAAAACACATTAAAAAACTTATAAACCCTCTCAAAAATGAAGAAGAACTTTTGAATGCTCTCAAACTAAAACTAACAAAAAAAGAGTTAAAGCTACTAAAATATTGGGCAGAAAATGCAGATATTAAAATCATTCAAACTGAGATTTCAAGAAAACTTATCAAAAAACTCAATCAAGAAAAGACAAAACAAGCAATTTGTATTTAAATTGATAGTTGTTAAATGAAAGGATTTATACTCTCTGTAAAAAAAGCAAAAGACGAAGACTCTATTGCTAGAGTTTTAACACATACTGAGGTTAAAACCTATTATCGTTTTTTTGGTGCAAGACACTCCATATTGCAGCTTGGTAATCTAGTAGACTTTGAGGTAGAAGGAGAAAATGGGCGTTTTATGCCTAGACTTCGTTCCCTTTCACATATGGGTTTCCCGTGGATATTCGATAAGAACAAACTCTTACTTTGGCACAATTTTATCAAAAAGCTTGAAGCACATTTACGCGATGCTGAAGAGCTTGAGACTTTTTACTATGACCTACTTCTAACTGCAGCAAAAAGGTGGGACAAACAAAACCCAAAACGTATTATCTGTGAATCTTATATAGTGTTACTTAAATATGAGGGACGCTTGTACCATGAAGAAAACTGTTTTATCTGTGAACAACATATAGAAGAGGACATAGCATTAATGCAAGGTTTTAAGCCTGCACATCCAAGCTGTATCTATAGCCCATCCATGCCTACAAAAAAACTTTTAGACTTTTTTAAAACAAAAAAAACTGTTTTTTTAGATGATACGGAAGTGGATTATCTACATCAAATTGTGATGAAGGGACTATAGACTCCTTTAGACTGATGCACTTTGGCATACCCTGCTAGTAATAATTGATGTTTTTCAAACCCTTTAAGACTTAAGCCAGGAAAGTGTAAGCCATAAAATGTGACTTTTTTATCTATGATGTCTTTACATAGGCTTAAGCATTTATTTGTGTACATTTGCTCTAAACTTTTTATATACGCTTCTAAGTCATTATCTCTCAACTTTATTTCCAATAAGGCATCTAAACACCTATAAGCATTGGCTCTATCATCTGAAAGTACTGCCATATGATTACACCATGTAACCCAAGTCTGCGCATCTTCATATGCACCCAAAGCAAGATATATCATGGCTTTAAGTTCACCTACTTGAAGGCTAGCCCATGGGCTTTCCGCATCAGGAACTACACCTATAAACTCTGCCACTTTAAGCATATCACTGTGTTCACCTTCTTCTAAGTTTTCTAAAATTGTTTCTAATTCTTCATTGTTTAGCATATCAAGCGTCAAGATTGCTTCTCTAAAAAATGCACCTTCGTTGTTGTTATTCCAAAGTAAATCTTCAACAGGATATATATCTGACATCCCTGGTATGATGATACGGCAGGCATATACACCTATGTGTTCGTAGTCTGCAATGTACACTTCAAAGTCCTGCTCTTTTGCGATAGTAAGCATCGCTACTAACTCACTTTGTGTGCCAGAATCATAATCCCAATCTACAAAGTTGTAGTCACTTTTTTCTCTGAAAAATTCATAAGATAAAAGTCCTGTAGAGTTAATAAAATGTGCTTCTAGATTATGCGAATCAGAAACTTCATCCGCATGAAAAGAAGGGGCATGAAAGTCATCTAGCATATCTAAAGAACGACCTTGAAGTAACTCTGTCACAGTTCTTTCAAGTGCCACCTCAAAACAAGGATGTCCTCCAAAAGAAGCCAAAACAGAAGCATCTTTAGGGTTGATAAGTGTCACAGATATCACAGGGTACACTCCCCCCAAAGATGCATCACAAACTCTTAAGTGAAAACCTTCATCTTCTAACTTTTTTATGGACTCTTGTATATGCGGGTATCTATCCATAACACTAGAGGGGATAATAGGCAAAGAAATTCCCTCAGAGATAATCTTATTTTTGGCATAACGCTCATAAATTTCACTCAAAGCTTGTACACGAGCCTCACTTTTCGTATTGCCAGCAGCCATACCATTACTAACATAGATATTTCCTATGATATTTACGGGGAAATAAATATCTACATCATCACTTTGTCTTTTAAAAGGCAAAGCACAAATACCCCTTTTTTGCAAGCCTGCATTTGTATCTATAATGTCTACAGGAGTTAAGTCACCTTCAGGGTTATAGTACTCCCATAGAGTATCATCTAAGAGTCCTTTAGGCATAGATACATCATCACTACCATAAGCAAACCATCTCTCATTAGGATAATGCACAAAAGAATCATTTGCAAAACTTTCACCCAAATAATAATCTGCAAAAAAATAATTACAGCTCAAACGCTCCACATACTCACCCAGTGCAGAAGCAAGACATGCTTTTTTGCTGGCACCTTTTCCGTTGGTAAACATTAGGTTACAGCTACTATCTCTTATGTGCTGTGAATACACATAAGGTACGGGGTTAAGTACGGACACTTCATCTATTTCTATGCCTACTGCGTGGAGTTTTTGATATATACCCTCTATGGTCACTTCAAGACTAGCATCTTTGCCTTTTATGTATGTTGTTTCGCTCATGAGACTGTACCTTTAATGCATTTTTAAGTCTATCATTGTAGCATTAAAAATATAAGGAACGTATCATGATGTCTAAAGTATGGATGACCCTATTACTCATATATTCACTATCACTCAATGCAGGAGAGACAATGCAAAAACATTTTTACGAGTATGAAGCAAATAATATAAAAGGTGAGTCTGTCACTATGTCACAGTACAAAGGCAAAGTTATACTCATAGTCAATGTCGCCAGCGAATGTGGGTTTACATCTCAATATGAAGGTTTGGAAAAGCTCTATCAAACATACAAGTCACAAGGTTTTGAAATATTGGCTTTCCCCTCTAACCAGTTTGGAGGACAAGAACCTGGCAATGCAGAAGAGATTCAAAATTTCTGCAAAGTAAATTTTGGC
>CAYXTZ010000060.1:0-8993 GCA_964468535.1 uncultured Sulfurovum sp. | reverse complement strand
AGCTCTTCAGATGCTATAGCTGCCATAGAAGAAACAGCTAAAGAAGTATTACCCTCAACTATTGGGTTTGAATACTCTGGTAGTACTTTACAAGAAAAAGAAGCAGGAAATGCAGCTATGTACATTTTCATACTCTGTTTGGTTATGGTCTTTTTATTCCTCTCTGCACAGTATGAGTCATGGATGACACCGATGATTATCATGCTACCTATTCCTATAGTGATGTTTGGGGCATTGGGTTCAAATATGTTAGCAGGGTTACTCAATGATACCTATACACAAATAGGACTGGTCCTTCTCATAGGAATGTCTACTAAAAATGCCATACTCATAGTAGAATTTGCTAAAGAGTTGAGAGAATCTGGAGAAAGTATAGTTGAGAGTGCTGTCAAGGCATCTGTCTTACGATTACGTGCTATTTTAATGACCGTTTTTTCCTTTTTGTTGGGTATCTTACCTTTGGTTTTTGCAAGTGGAGCAGGAGCAGCATCTAGGCAGTCTTTAGGTACTGCTGTGTTTGGCGGCATGTTGATGTCAACGCTGTTGACATTTTTGTTGACACCTGTGTTGTTTGTTATTTTAGAGCGTTTGAAAGAAAGATTTACTAAGGATGAAGTATGAAGTTGAAATTTTTGTTAGTGTTTATGGTTTATTCTGCTGTACTTATGGGAAAAACAGAGGTACTCACTCTTGATACACTCGTAACACTTTCTTTGGAACACAGTCCAGATATTGATAGTACACGATTAGATTTTGAGGGAGCAAAAGAACGCAGTAAATTTACAAAAGGTTTTTATCTTCCTCATGTAGATATTTCTGCAAGTGCGGGGAGAGAGTATTCAGATCAAGGGTCACTCTCCGATGAAGTTCTTTTGGGAAGCATAAGTGCTTCACAATTACTCTATGACTTTGGGAAGACATCAGGTACTGTGGGAAATGCTTTTCAGTCATCTTTAGCTTTTGAGGCACAAATGCAACAAAGCATCTCAGACAAAATTTTTGCTGTTAAAAATAGATATTATGATATTTTGAAAAGTAAAAGTATTATTGATGTACAAGTAAAAAATGTACACTTACAAAAGCAACAGCTAAACAGAGCAGAAAAATACCTAAAATCTGGTATTAAAACAATTATTGATGTCTCAGATGCACAAGTTGAAGTGGCAAAAGCAGAATTGGAGTTAAAAAATGCACGGTATGCATTGGAACTTGACCGAGCATCTCTCGAAGAAGAAATGGGGTATGTGCCTAGTGAGGGCAACTATGAAGTTTACAGTCAAAAGCTAAACATGAAGCATTTGAGCAAACAACTGCCACGAGTACGTACTTCTTTACATAACTTGGAAGATTATGCATATAAACATCGGTATGTTTTGGCAGCATCAGAATATAATACAAAAGGCGCCAAAGAGAATGTCGAGGCATCACAAGGGGATTACTATCCTACTTTGTCTTTAGATGCAAACTATAACAGGCAAAAAGTAGACAGTGTTTTTAGTCCAGAAGAGCAAGGTCAAGTGACGGTGAATCTATCTTGGAACCTTTTTTCAGGCTATCAAACGGATGCCTCTGTACAAGAGGCAAAAATAGAAGTATTGAAAGCTGTATCACAGACACAAATAAGCATGTTAACTGTTAAAAAAGAAGTGATTGCCGCACATATTTCACTGCGACAAGGATTTGACAATGTACTACTTTCAGAAAGTATTAGTTCTGCAAGTTTTAAAAAATTTGGACAAGCAGAAAAACGGTATGAAAATGAACTTTCTGATTATGTGGAACTACAAGATGCACAACAAGGGTATATTGAGTCACTTTCAGATTTGGTAAGTGCCTATTATGACTACTTTATTGCTTTAGCCAAACTAGATCATGCTATAGGAAAATAAATAAAATACCCCTACTATTTGAGACGTGTAGGCTGTATGTACGCATCTTTAAATACCTTTTTGTAAGCAGGAAGTAGTTTTTTTAGAGTTACTTTGTCACTAGTAGGTATAGTATGTGCATAGGTAAACCCTTTTCTATTATATGTTTTTATTGTTTTTTGGAGTGCGGGTGGATACTTTTTAAGTATTTTATGTAATTTTGAAGCATCTTTAAATACGGCGATTCTCACTGTATAGTTAGATGAAGCAAAGACAAAAGTAGACAATAGTAAAAGTGTTGAAAGTGTACGTAACATGAAATGACCTTTTTAATTCAATTATAATCAAAAAAAGATATTTTGTAAACAGTAAAGTGTATAAATAGATAAAAATAAGTAGTTGGTGACCCCTAGGAGAATTGAACTCCTGTAACATGGATGAAAACCATGGATCCTAACCGCTAGACGAAGGGGCCAACAAAAAAGTTTTACAAGTAAAAATGGTGACCCCTAGGAGAATTGAACTCCTGTAACATGGATGAAAACCATGGATCCTAACCGCTAGACGAAGGGGCCATTCACAACTTGTGGACGGAATTATAGTTATTGGGTGCTTAAATCACTCTTAAATAGAGTATAATTAAGTAAAAAACAGGATGTGTCATGATGCAATACAAAAACAGTTTTTTTTTCATAGCCCTTACACTACTACTAAGTGCATGTACCACGCAGACATATACAAAACAGACAAGTATTTTTATAGTTTTTAAAACACCAACATTTAAACATGCAGACCTTGGGTTTATCTATGAGAATGATGAAGCACTAAAGGTGGAGATTTATGGCAGTGGACAAGCTATTTTATCGCTAGAAGTAGGCAAAGACAATATTTGTATGTCATTACTTGAATGTTTGGATAAAAAAAGTTTTAATGAAAAAGTTTTAAATGAGCATTATCCTATAGATATTTTAAGTAATATTTTTAGAGGAAAGGCAATTTTTGCAGGTAAAAATATGTTTCAGCTTTCTAATGGATTTAGTCAAAAATTGGATAAAGTGGGTCAATATGACATCAGATATAGTGTTTTAAATAAGCATATATTATTCCATGATATAATAAATGATATATCAATTAAGGTAAAGAGGTTGAAATAGTATCATACGAGTGTTTAGAAAAAATATTAGGAGAAAAATATGAAAAAAGTAGTAAAGGGTTTAGCACTAAGTGCGGCGGTGGGTTCAGTGCTAATGGCAGGTGGGTATAAAATACCACAACAATCTCTCAATTCTATGGCTTTGAGTGCCGCATATGTTGCACATACAACAGGAGCAGATACTGCTTATTATAACCCTGCCAATATGGTTTTTATGGGTGAAAAACAATATGTAGAGGCTGTGCTTACCTTGATACATGCACCAAAAATTACCTATTCGGCAGGAGTATTTTCTGGTGAATCTGAAGCAGAGACTAGTGCTATACCCGCTTTTCATTACGTGTCTGCCCCTATAGGAGACTTTAGATGGGGTGTTTCTTTGGCTGTCCCAGGAGGGTCTACAAAAAGATGGGAAACACCTGTTCAAAAAGCATTTGCAGAACAGTTTACTTTGAAAATAATAGAGCTTAATCCATCCCTCTCCTATAAGCTAATGGATAATATATCTTTTGCTGCGGGAATACGACTACTTTACAGTGAAGGTATTGTGAAAAATGATGCATCTGCACTGGGTAGCCCCTTGAAGGTTAATATGGAAGGTGATACTGTTGAGTTTGGTTATAATCTTGCGATGACATATAAGCCCGTACCCGATATCAATATGGCGGTGACGTATAGATCAAAAATTGATCTTCAAGAAGAAGGAATGGCCACAATTACGTATCCTGTAGGTCCTCCTGGTGGTACAACGGTCACAGGAGATGCAGGCGTTTCTCTTCCTTTGCCTGCCACACTAAACGTGGCTATTTCTAAAACATGGAACAACACTTTTACCCTTGAAGCAGTATACGAAAAAACCTATTGGTCAGAATATAAGACCTTAGAGTTCACTGGTACAAAATTGCCTATAACGCCAAAGAATTGGAACGATGCCAATGCTTTTAGGTTTGGTGCAACGATGGTAATGGACAATAAGTTTACAGTGATGCTGGGATTTGCCTTAGATGAAACACCAGTACCTCTTGAAACATTAGGCTTTGAACTCCCTGATGGAGATGCAAAAATATTTTCTATAGGCTTTCGCTATCAGCAAACCCAAAACCTTTCTTGGGGTGCAGCACTTTTGCATACATCAAAAGAAGGGGTTTCTTTGTCTCCAGGTGTGAATATGGTTAACCCTATTTTATCCCAAGGTGGTAGTTTTGGAGGAGGCGGTGCAACATTAGCAACCATTGGTATGTCTTATGAGTTCTAGTATGGAGTACCCATTTAATAACTTTTATGACGTCATCACTTTTCAGGCGAAAAAGCGTACAAAAAAGACAGCATTACTCATAGGTGACGAGACGGTAAGTTTTGGAGATATTAAAAAATCCTCAGATAACTTAGCAGCATATTTGTCTGACAAAGGTATAAAAGAGGGCGACAAAGTTGCTCTTTTCCTGCGTAACTCTGCAGAGTTTATCTATGCCATTTTTGCAGTGTCTAAATTAGGTGCAGTATTGGTACCTATCAATACTTTTTTAAAATCTGAAGAGTTGAGTTATATTTTAGAAGACAGTGGAAGCACTATACTCATCGCTTCAGCTATGCACGACAAGGTGGTCAATGGTTCAAGGGCGAGTTCTTTGTGTAAGTTTATTTTATGGGAAGGTGAGGAGGTTGCTGTGAGTGATATTCATTTGCAGTTCGATGAAGCTTTGTCTTGTGATAAAAGTATAGATACTCAGGCAAAAACTTTGGAAGATACAGCAGTGATTATATATACTTCTGGAACAACAGGAAAACCTAAGGGAGCTATGTTAAGTAATAAAAATATACTTTCAAATGCTGACTCTGGACGTAGAACCATTAATATCAAACCTAAAGACAGAATCATCGTATTTCTACCAATGTTCCACTCTTTTACCTTTTCTATAGGCTTGATACTTCCTTTATCCGTAGGTTCAAGCATTGTTGTGATTAAGTCTATACAGCCTTTTGCAAATATATTCAAGCAAGTATTGACAAAGCGTGTGACTGTATTTTTAGGTATACCAGATGTCTATAATGCCTTATCTAAAGCAAAACTTCCATGGTACTTTATGTGGTTTAACCGTATTCGTGCCTTTATCTCAGGGGCAGCCGCACTTCAGCCTAAAACACTTGATGCGATGTCCAAAAAGTTTAAACGTGCCACACTCCTCGAGGGGTATGGACTTTCCGAAGCAAGTCCCGCAGTATGTATGAACACCTTTAAAAAACAAAAATCGGGTTCTGTTGGTACTGCATTGTATGGCTATGAAATGAAAATAGTTGATGAAGAGATGAGTGAAGTGCATCGTGGTACTATTGGTGATATCATTGTTAAGGGAGACAATGTCATGCAAGGATACTTAGGTCGTCCCACTGCTACAGAAGAGACTATCGTGAACGGATGGCTACTTACTGGTGACATGGGATATATGGATGATGAGGGCTTTTTATTTATTGTGGATAGAAAAAAAGACCTTATTATCTCCAAAGGAATTAACATTTACCCACGAGAAATAGAAGAAGTGATAGATATTTATGAGGGTGTTGGAGCTTCTGCAGTTATCGGAATTGTGGACGAAAAAAGTGGTGAAGCACCTATTGTTTACATAGAACTCTCTGAGGATACAACAAGCCTAGATGAGCAGGGACTTAAAAAGTATATGCGTGAACATCTTGCAAACTACAAGATACCCAAACAAATCCATATCATCTCTGAACTCCCCAAAAATGCCACAGGAAAAGTACTTAAGCGTGTACTCAAAGAAAACCTAAGAGAAGATGCCTAAACCCACAGCACTGCTCAATGCCAAATTGATTATAGACGATAGCGTTGTCGAAGATAAGATACTTCTTTTTGACAACAAAATCATTGATATCGTTGATGACATTATGGTATCTGACAATGATAATATTGAAATCATAGATGTAAAAGGTGCATATGTGAGTGCAGGGTTTATAGACTTGCATATACACGGTTCTGGTGGTGTTGACGTGATGGACGCGACAGAAGAGGCACTAGAAATACTCTCTACTACTTTAGTCAAAACAGGCACTACTTCTTTTTTAGCCACAACGATGACAATGTCAACACAAGATATTGACAATGCTTTACAAAATATTAAAAATCATGGAAAAAATGTTACAGGTGCAGAGATAATAGGTGTGCATCTTGAAGGGCCGTTTATAAATACTTCTAAACATGGTGCTCAAGATAAAGAGTACGTCCAAACTGCAAACTTTCAACTCATAGAAAACTATATGGATGAAGTAAAGATGATAACCCTCGCCCCTGAAGTCCAAGGCAATAAATCTTTTATAAAATATCTAAGAAAAGAACATCCTCATATCATACTTAGTATTGGGCATTCAAATGCAACATATGAAGAGTGTCAAGAGAGTTTTACTTGGGGCATATCACATGCTACACACCTCTTTAATGCTATGGGTCCCTACCATCATAGAAAACCTGGCATAGTCGGTGCTGTTTTTGACTCAAACGTGACTTGTGACATCATAGCTGACCTTGTACATACACACTCTTCCGTACTTGAACTGGTACAAAAAAACAAAAAAGATAAACTCATACTTATCACTGATGCTATGCGTGCAGGATGTATGAAATGCGGCACTTATGATTTGGGTGGACGAACAGTAGAAGTAGCAGAAGGTAAGGCACTCTTGGAAGACGGAACGCTTGCAGGTTCTGTGCTTAAAATGAATGAAGCCTTAGCCAATATGTCAAAATATACGTCCATGACCTTGACAGAAATTGTAAATACTGTGACAAGCATACCCGCAAAAAGGTTAGCTATAAACAAAGGTAGATTAAAAGTAGGGTACGATGCAGATATAGTGATATTTGATGAAAATTTTAGTATCATCACTACGATAATTCAAGGCAAAGTAAAATATAAGAGGTAAATAGTGTTTAAATTTTTAAAACGCAAAATAAGAAACGTGTATGCACCAGTTGATGGTCAGATAGTTACACTTGAATCAGTTGATGATGATGTTTTCTCACAAAAAATGCTGGGTGATGGTGTGGCAGTTATGCCTATGTCATCTCGATTTACTGCTCCCATAGATGGGGTAGTCTCTAAAATATTTTCAACGAATCATGCTTACAGCATTAGAAGTGATAAAGATTTAGTAGTCATGGTTCACATAGGGCTTGAAACTGTAGCACTTGAAGGTAAAGGATTTACTCGTATAGCAAATGAAGGGGATGAGGTCAAAGCAGGGGATGTCATCATAGAAGCGGATTTAGCATACATTAAAGAACATGCGAAAGATACGATTACCCCTATTGTCGTCATGGATGAGAGCGATGTAAAAGAGATAGATAAACAATACAACATCGTTAAAGAAGGCGATAAAATCATGGAGGTAAGTTGATGACTGATGATGAATATCTTTACTATATCGTGTATGGAGTAATTTTGATTACATTTTTTATAGTGCTGAAAATGCCAAAGAAAAAAAAGGATGACAAAGAGAATTAGCCTCTAAGAGCCTCTAGGTTTCTCTAAGCACCTCTTTGATTGCTTCTGCAACACCCTCTGCTTTTGTACCTAAAATGATTTGAATACTCTTTTTATCTGGGCGCATAACACCTTTTGCACCTAAAAGTGTAAAAGGTTTATCTAGAAGTAATGTACTATCAGAAACGGACATGCGGAGTCTTGTGATGCATGCATCAGTAGAGACTATGTTTTCTTTACCTCCAAGAGCCTCTATAAAAGCTAAAGCTTCATCACTTACATTTCTTACGATTTTATCATCTTTATCATCGTTCTCATCAAATATTTTTAGTTTAAATATTTTTATAGCGTAGTAGGAGACAAAAAAGTAAATAAATCCAAAGACAAGACCAAGAGGTAAGATAAGTAGAGGATTTGTGGCTAGTTTATAGTTAATTACATAGTCTATAAACCCAGCTGAAAATCCAAAACCTGCATGAATGTCAAGCATCTGTGCAGCAGCTAAGGCTAAACCTGTTAAAAGTGCATGTATGACAAAAAGCAAAGGTGCTACAAATAAAAACAAAAACTCTAAAGGTTCTGTAATCCCTGTAAGAAAAGAAGTAAAGGCAACACCTGCAAGTATAGCTCCCACACGTTTACGTGATGATTTTGGAGTATTCAGATAAATAGCAAATGCCATGGATGGCAGTCCAAACATCATGACCACATAAAAACCAGACATGTAAACCCCTGCTGTTTTGTCTCCTGCAAAGAAACGGTGTAAGTCTCCATTTGCCACTACTTCAACACCATCTTTGATATGTGTATATTCACCAAGCTGAAACCAAAATACGGAGTTAAGTATATGGTGTAAACCTAGAGGGATGAGTAGTCGGTTAAGTGTTCCATAGATGAAAGTACCCACTTCTTCAAGTCCTATAATGGCATTTGAAAAAGCATCTATTCCAGTTTGAGCAAAGTGCCAAAAGTAGCCTGCTAGTACACCCACAGCTATGGAGGCAATGGCAGTGATGATAGGCACAAATCTTTTACCCCCAAAAAAGCCAAGAAATTCAGGTAGCTTGATGTCATGGTAACGGTTGTAAAGTGTGCCTGCAAGTACTCCTATGACGATACCCACAAAGACACCCATGTTGACATCTTTGTCAATACCCATGTAAACAGCCTTGGCTATGAGTACACCTATAGCACCTGCTAGTGCTGCTGCCCCGTCATTGTTCTTTGCCAAGCCATAAGCAATGCCTATGCCAAAAAGTAAGTCAAGGTTGGAAAATATAGCATCCCCAGCATTTTTCATGATAGCCGCTATTTGTCCATCTATATAAGGAATGTCGCCAAAACCTAAACGTAAAAGCAATGCAGCTACGGGTAGTACTGCAATGGGGGTCATGAGGGCTTTGCCTATTTTTTGTAGTAAGTTAAACATATGCTATATTCCTATGGTAATTTTTCTTGTGTATTTCGTAACCCAAT
>CAYXTZ010000059.1:0-9015 GCA_964468535.1 uncultured Sulfurovum sp. | reverse complement strand
CTTTATGTTTCTAAACTGCCGTGTATGCAAACTAAGATGTGGGGTCACAGCTTTATTTGCAAAGGGGCTTTATTGTTGTACCTGTTGTCTTATGCGTAGGCTAAGTTCTTTAAGTTGTTCATCTTCTACTGGGCTTGGTGCCTGTGTAAGTAAACACTGTGCTTTTTGTGTCTTAGGAAAGGCTATGACTTCACGTATGCTAGATGAATGCGTCATAAGCATGATGAGTCTGTCAAGACCTAAGGCAAATCCACCGTGAGGAGGGGCTCCAAATTTGAAGGCTTCAAGTAAGAAACCAAATTTCTCATTTGCTTCTTCATCTGAAATACCCATAAGTTTAAAGATTTCCATCTGTAAGTCTTCTTTATGTATACGAATAGAGCCGCCACCTAGCTCTGTACCATTAAGTACAATGTCATAAGCCACAGACTTCAAGTCTTCAATATTTTCATAGCTTATCTTGCCATTGCTATCTAGTTCAGGCATAGTAAAAGCATGGTGCATGGCTTTTGTTTTGCCATCTTCTACTTCAAACATAGGGAAGTCCATGACCCATAAGAATTCAAACTTCGTTTTATCAATAAGGTCTAATTTTTCATGTTCCGCCAAGAAAATTCTAAATCGACCCATATAATCAAGTACAAGTTTTTTATTGCCTGCTCCAAAGAACACTGCGTCACCCACTTCAAGACCACATCTGTCTACGATGGCTTGAATGTCATCTTCTGTAAAGAATTTAGCAAGAGGCCCCTTAAGACCGTCTTCTTTCATTTGGAAGTAACCAAGTCCAGATGCACCAAATTTACGGACATATTCTTCAAACTTTTTCATTTCTCTTTTTGAAAATATCTCATCACCTTTTGGAACTTTGAGTGCTTTGATACGGTTACCCTTAGTGTCTTTAGCAATGTTAGAAAATATCTCATTGTCACAACGTGCAAAGATATCTATCACGTCTACCATGTGAAGGTCATAACGCATGTCTGGTTTGTCTGAACCATAGTTTTCCATAGCATCAACGTAAGTCATACGTTTAAACTTACTAGGTATGTCAAAGTCACATTTTGTAAAGATGTTGTGTATGAGTTTTTCTGCTACAGTTATGACATCTTCTTGGTCACAAAAACTCATCTCAACATCTATCTGTGTAAACTCTGGCTGTCTGTCTGCACGCAAGTCTTCATCACGGAAACATTTTGCTATTTGAAAGTAACGGTCAAAACCACCCACCATGAGAAGTTGTTTAAAGAGCTGTGGAGACTGTGGAAGTGCATAAAACTCACCAGAATGTACACGGCTTGGTACTAGGTAGTCTCTAGCACCTTCAGGCGTAGACTTGGTGATGATAGGTGTTTCTACTTCCAAGAAGTCTAGCTCATCAAGTGCATTACGTGCTGCAATAGTCGCTTTGGAACGTAGCTTAAAGATGTCGTAAGATTTTTGTGTACGAAGCTCCAAATAACGGTATTTAAGTTTTATCTCTTCATTCACTTTGTCGTCATTTAGCTCAAAAGGCATAGGTTTAGAACGGTTTTCTATGACTAGTTTATCTACTACCATTTCCACTTTACCAGTTTTAAGTTTAGGGTTTTCAAGTCCTTCACCTCTGGCTCTCATTTTTCCTGTAGCTACTAGTACAAACTGGTCTCTTACGTCTTCTGCAACTTTATGTGCCTCAACATTGTCTGCTGGGTCGCAGACTAGTTGTATGACTTGGTCTTTGTCTCTAAGGTCGATGAAAATAAGCCCACCATGGTCTCTACGGCTAGACACCCAACCTGCAACAGTGATGTTTTCCCCTATATGTTCTTCGTTTACTTCTGCACAATAATGTGTTCTCATGTACCTGTTCCTCTTATGAATTATGGACGCGATTATAACTAAATGTTGTTTAAGGGGTTCAACTTGATATATAAATGATTTATTTTTTAAAAAAACCTAATACTTTATGCCATAAAGATTCTTTGAAAATATTATTTTTATACCTATCATTTGTTTTTTTATGTACATTGGCACTAAGTACATGTTTATCTAATTTTTCATTAGCCGCCTTAAGATGAACGGGTTCAAAATTAGTTTGCATCAAGTACCTTTTCTATCTCATTCATGGCATCTTCATTTCTAAGTCTAAACTTGATTTCTATACGCCTTGAAGCTTCTTTATCTTCTACCCCATCTTTAACTATGTTGTCAAGATATGCACGACCTGATGCAGTCATAAGTGGTCTAATATTGTATTGTCTAGTAAAATCAAGTGTCAACAAGTACTCCATTACAGCTAAGGCACGTTTTTGAGAAAGGTTAAGGTTATAAATGTATGACCCTACACTATCCGTATGTCCTTCGATGATGATTTTATCAAGATGTGGTCTTATCTCTTCATTTCTAACAAGTGTGCCTATGTAGTCTTCAAATGCTTTTTTAAGCTCCACTTTTGCCTCAGGCTTAAGTGCTGCATCTCCAGAGCCAAAAAGAATATTGGATGCCAAGCGTAAAGAACCTGTCTTTTTATCAATATCAATATTGTCACCCAAAGCATCCTTAAGTGCCGCAACCACTTTTAGTTTAATACCTGTGAGTGATTTTATTTTTGCTTTTTGCGACTGTAGGTTTGACATCAGCTCATCATATTTTGTTTTTCTCTCATCCATAGCATTAAGTATATTTAAAAGTTTTTCATCTTTTATCTTCACGGCATCTTTTGCGTCTGTGAGTTGATTTGAAAGAACAAGTACTTTACCTTCGTAATCTTCTAGCGTCTTTTTCTCTTTTGCAAGTTCTTCTTTTGTCTTTTTTAAATCATCTTTACTTTCATCTAACACTGTTTGCACGATGGTAATTTTTTTACTCAATTGTGCTTCTTTATTTCGTGTGTCAAGTAAAATCTTATTGAGTTTCTCTATCTCATCCATTCTAAGCTTTAAAATACGTTCATTTTGGGCTATTGTGTCATCTTTAAGTGTGAGCAGTTCTTTATTTTTTGCAAGCATTTTTTCATTTTGAGAGAGATAAGAGTCTTTTTCACCTAAAAGTGCTTTATCTTTTGCCATAGTATCTTTTGCTTCTTTTAGTCTTTTTTCTTTTTCTTTTAAAGACTTGGAGATATTGCTTAATCTGTCTTCTTTTTTATGCAAGTCAGATTTCATAATAATAGACTTTGAGATAATAGCCCCTATTAACAAAATAAAAACAAAAAGTAATCCTGCCATCAAGTCAGCATAAGATAGCCAAAAGTTACTCTCTTCGTTTACATCGTTTCTAAACATCTATTTTACTTTTCTTGCTGTTTTAATGTAGCCATATTTTTCAAAATCAATTGATTTTGTTCAGAGACTATACGTGCAAATGTTGCTAACTTTTCAACGGCTTGTCCAAGTTCAGCATCTATCTTTTCAAAAGTGTAATCTACTGAACCATCAAAACGCTCTATGGTTTTTTGTAAACTTTTTGCATTTTCATTAAAACCTGCAATGTTTTTTTCCATGTTATCTACGGCTTTAGAACTTTCTCTTCTGCCATGCAAGTTCTCCAAAGTGTCGCGTAGCTCTGAAGATGCTTCTTGCATATGTACCGTAAGCTTTGTAAAACTATTGGTTGTGTCGTTGATGATGGTTGTAAAATTTTTAAGATATTGGTCATTTAACTCTTTAATGAAGTCCATGTTGAACGTTTCTTTTAGGGTTTGAACTATCTGTTGGTCTTTAAGTTCTGACTGCATATGTTCATGTTTGATAAGTTCAGATTTTTTCCATACACGTTTACCATAAAGCTTTTCAAGGTCGTAAATCTGTCTATCTACTTTAGCGATACCTCTTTTTTCAAAGTATGTCCATAGAAGCGAAAGCATAATACCGTAAATGGATGCATAAAACGCAGTTCCTATACCAGAAAGGAGTACTGATATTTCACGGTCTAATGCGCCTGAATCTTTTACTGTAAAGTCAGGCATGGACATTGCAATTGCCATAAATGTACCCAAAATACCAAGCATAGGAAACACTGAAGGTGCAACACGAGCAAAGTTGTCATTACGTATGTCTTGGTAGTATTCGGAAATAAAGTCTTTTACATGAAGTGTTGATTTTGTTTTACCCATTATGGTCAGTGCATTGGAGCGAAGTGCAACTTGTAAATCTTCTTCCATTCTAAAGAATGAACTTTTCATATGACAAACAGCATAGTTAGCATTATGTTTTACAAAAGTAACAAAAACTATAAATATAAACGTAACAATTCCCAAGGTACTTAGCTCAACATTTAATGAAAATAAGCCTACATAAGCTAATACAAGTCCAAAAAGAAAGAGAAATGGGATGAGGAGAATGGCTAAAGAATGTGAAGTACATGATGCACTGTTTTGTTTATCAAATTGTTGCATATTAAAGTTTCCTAATATTAATTGGGTTTCATTATAGCCAAATTCTATAAATGATACTATAGGAGATGTCAAGTTTCACTACGTTGTAGTAAGTCATTAGTCCATCCATCCATACCTGCATTATCTGCTGTTCTACCTAAGATAACAGTATAGAACCTTTTTACGAACTCTTGGGTATTAGATGCTTTGGTACAATCTACTGCACCGTAGAGGGTGGTGCTTAGGATGAGGCTTAGGGTTAGGAGTAGTTTTTTAAGATTCGGCCTTTAGTGCCTCACTGTAGTGGATTTTAATGCTTATCATGGGCTGTCCTTTTTTAACTATCTGAAGATTCGCATCTCTAACAAATACCCTAAACTACAATTCTAGCATCCATTTTCTGAAAGTTCCTGAAATGATGAGTATCGTATCGTTTCTCTTACTTCCGTGAAAGAGACTACTTAGACGCTAAGAAGCATACTACTTGTTTTGCTCTATGAACTCTACAAACAACTTTTTATTATAGGAGTACCCTCGTTCCAAATAACCTGTATCTATACTTTTGAGTAGTTTTGCCTTGCTGTCTAGTAGGTAGAAGTGTGGTGTGCCTTTGGGTGCTGGGAACTGTGAGAGTAGAGACTTGCCCTCTTTTGAGATGTCTTTGCCATAGTAAACCCTAAGTACTTCAAACGAGCCATAAAAGTTCCCTGCTATCTTAGGATGGTCATCCAAAAAGTTATCTAACTGCCCGCACCACTTGCACCAGTCTCCACCTACTACCATGAGTATCTTCTTTCCAGACTTTTTGGCTTTTTGCATACTTAACGCAAGGTCTTGATGGGGGTTTCGCTTTTTGTCGTAAGTGGTACTTTGTATGGGGAGTTTTTCTGCGTCGAATGCTTGCAAATTGATAATAAACAGTAGCATTATAAATACATTTTTTTGCACTATATCTCCAGTACAGCACTATCTTTTTCATCTAAGAAAAGATTGATGCTTTCTTTATTATCTCTTAATATATTGACGATATCAGACACTCTACAATTACCTATTTTTAGCCAAATAATTTTTGGTGGTGTACCTTTTATGATAGCCAAGTCATTAAAATCTGAATCTTTTGTAATTATAGTGTACCTATTCTCCTTTGCAAAACTCCATACTTCTATGTCTGAAGATTTGTCTAAATCTTCAAGCATTACATGAGTGGAGTTATTAAATATATCATTTATATGCACTAGTACCCTATGTGAGATATTATTATCAAACAATAGTTTATGCACTTAAAGATACCAATACTGTTTTATGTTCTCTATCTGCTGCATACTTCAATGATGCCAATAAATCTTCTTTTGTAAGTTTTGGATAATCTGCTATGACTTCATCATAACTCATGCCTGAAGCTAGCATCTCCAATATATCATAAACCGTAATCCTTAAGTCTCTAATACAAGGTTTACCAGAGCGTTTATCAGTATTTATAGTTATTATATCTTCTTGCATTTTGTTTCCTTTGTAATAATTATACCTAAAACAGCAACCATATCAAAACCTAAGTGAGATACAGGCCAAAACCAAATGTCAAAGCACCAATATATATCTGCCATCTTTTGAGATATATGAGTTAATGTGTTTTTCATTTTTCTTATAAACTTCAAAAAGTTCTTTTTTTTCATTGTATCTTATGTCTATTTTACTCTCGTCCATTTTAAACTTTTGTTTGAGTTTTTCTTTTAGCTTGACCCTATTTATTTTAGGTTTTGGACTATAGCTACTTTCTTTTATGAGGGAGCGTAAAAGCGTTTTTGTTATGACTCCTTGCATAAACCTATCTTCCATCACAAAAAATGGATACACACTTAGGTTAAGGGGTAGCTTTATCTTAGCCCTTTGTAGTACATAGAGCTTAATGCTCAGATGCTCTTTCTTAAAAATACTTAGCCCAAACTCTTCTATGAAGTTTTTTCTATTGGCTTGCGTGTTAAACACTATAGCTATATTTTTGCCACTGCCTTTTATACTCTTAAAAGGTGTTTGGTTTTGCAATATTTTTTGTATGTAGGGGTCATCATAATTGTCTACTTTACCCTTGGCATAGATATTGTCTGTATCTATGATGCGTTTTGGCTTTACTTTTAGCTTTCCTTTATTCTGCACATATACCACAGCACCCTCTTTTTCTATGATTCTTTCGTATCCTACTATGGGGCTACCTGCATAGAGTCCTGTACTCAACAGCAGAATTATCACTATTTTTTGCATAAAATCACTTTCTTTAGATTTGAATTGAAATAAAAATATCTAAAAAAACATTCATTGAGCTTTGATATCATTTTTATTTTTAAATTATAAGTATTGAATTTAGATAAAATTCCCAAATAAGAGTTAAACGACCCTCTTATCTCTAAAAGTTTATAGTCTTCTATATCTAAACACTGTTTGTTTATTACTACATTTACCTTTTGTATAAATTTCCAAAAATTATTTTTTGTTCTGTGTCCTATATATACTCTATAAGGTTTAACAAAACTTCCTAGAAACTCTACACCTTTAGCATAATGCTGAAGAGATATTTTTTGTGGGTGAATTTGCAACTTTAGATTATATTCTAAAAAATGTGATGATGTTTTTATAAGCCTTTTTAAAAACTCTTTATCTTCATGTACTATTACAAAATCATCTACATACCGTCCATAATATTTGATGCCCAAATCATTTTTTATAAAATGGTCAAACTCATTCATATAAATATTGGAAAACAGTTGGCTTGTTAAATTTCCAATAGGAAGTCCTATGTCTTTTGAAGTTTTAAATAAACTCCTATTTTTTCTTAATAATTTCCAATCCTTAACATTTCCAACTCTTAATGCATTCTTAGCTACATCATCAAATAAAACTTCACTTAAAAGATATTTTACTAGATTATGTTTATATGGGGACCTCTAATAATAGGTAATGCTCACAACATCACTAGCTTTTGTCTAGGCTAGGCACTCTTTTGAAACCCTAGCCGTAGCTAAGGTGAGGAAGAGTAACAACGCATAGGCGAAAGCTAGTGATGCCCGAAGGGTGGGCTTTGCAAACGCAATCTTGCACAAGATATTTACTTCGTCTTAGCTATGGCTAGGACTTGAAAATCTCTTGCACAATTTCACATTTGCAAAACCCATTGTGAGTGTTACCTATTATTAGAGGTCCCCAATATATAGTCGTGTCATACTTTCATTTTCAAAACTTTTAAAAATCCAAGCTATCAATGAAGTATTTATCACTATAAGCAATACAAATATAGCCTTCAAAAAACCTATAAATTCTTTCACTTCGTCTATCTTCGGCATGCTTTCCTTTCTTTGCTAAAACAAATTATGTCCCCATTATAGCCAAGCCAAAACAAAATGTCAAAACCCCTCCTAGACAATCAAAAAGAACAAAAATCAAGTTACTGTCCGTCTCTGACACAACGCACATAGAGGGAGTTGTTCTTAGCGAACCAATAGTCGCTGTCATTGAGGAAGGAGCCATACCACGCATTGCCCTCGTTGTCTACTACGGTGGTAGACGACCAATAATAGCTAGAGGCAGTATACTGAAAGATATTACTTATAGAAGGGGCATTTGCCGTACTTTTTACGATACCAAGCAACTCATCTCTGTCTGGAAGACGCCAGTCTGTATAGCCTCCTAGACTGATGTTTGTACAATATGTTGTAGCTGTATCTCCAGAGGTATTAAGATAATCACCCAAAATATAGCTAATAGTAACTACCCACTGTTTTCGTGTAGAAGCGGCTACTGCGTTGTCTTGCCACATGAGGTTGGTACTGACATCGAGAACAACCTCTTTTGTATTGTCTCTGATAAATCTATTTTTCATTGTTTCATACATGTAATCTTGCATATAGGCTTCTAGGTATTGTTTATTTACTACATCTTTATTGTCTGTAGGGTCAGCGACATTGACTATCTTGTTGTTTCCCATATCTATATTGGTAGCACATGTAGCGTAGGCACCTGTAGCCAAAGCCAAAGTTGTTACTACTCCTAAAAGCATCATATTTGTCGTTTTCATCTCTTTTCCTTTATTTGTGTTTTTCATCATTTACTCCTTATTGTAGCTCTGCTGGTAAATCACAGTTATCAAAGTCATCACAACCACAAGCACCAGAGCCACTCTGCACACTAAAGTTCCATCTAGTGTTTGTGCTTATGCCTTCATTTACTTCACCTGAGCTGTCGGTAAATGCTCCTGCATCTATGTGTACATAGTGTGTTTTACCATAGACTAGGTGTGCATTAGGGTTTACCGTTACTGTATCTCCACCCGATACACTCACTTGTGCCACAGATACATCAAAGTTCGTGTGTTCAGTGCCATCTGCTAGAAACACCTTAAATCTTTTGCCTGCTACCTTAGTGATGCTCGTATCAAATCTCTCATATTTGACAGATAGGTTTGCAGAGGCTAAAACATTAGATGCTCCATCATTTGGTGTGAGAAGTGCTATGCGAGGCTTGTCAGCATTGTTTCCTATGCCATCGTTGTCTGTATCTGTTGTTTCACTGGCATCTGTAGGGAATGCATCATTACCATCATCTACACCATCTCCATCTGTATCAGCTAAAAGTGGGTCTGTGCCATTGCTTATTTCAACACTGTCCAA
>CAYXTZ010000058.1:0-9017 GCA_964468535.1 uncultured Sulfurovum sp. | reverse complement strand
AAGCACAAGTTATCTATACACTGGTAATTGCTCTTATCGCTCTTTACGCTAACCCATTTGTTGGATAAGTTTAAAGACGAGTAAAGGCTCGTGACAGATATTGTTCTGTCACGGTTTTTACCCCTCAGCTTAAAAGTTTCTATAGTACTTTAACTATGTTTTATATGCGCACGTGGTGGAATGGTAGACACGCAGGCTTGAGGGGCTTGTGCTTCGCGGCGTGGAGGTTCAAATCCTCTCGTGCGCACCACTTATGATTTAAAACTCTTTATTCTTTCAGCACATTCATTTTCATTTTTAAAATTTTTGTAGATAACCCCTCTTTTTAGCCTCACATATTTTTCATAATATACAATGACACTTTTAGATTTAGTGGGTATTATGCAAGATATTATGATGAGGCTTAAATGCACATAGATTAGAAGTTAAAGGAAGTCCTATGGGAATGGCATCAAGTACAATGCATACATTGAAGACAGATAAAGTAAGGGGCAAGGTAGTCCTTTTTGATTTAGATGGAACTATCATTGATTCTACTGAAGCAATTTTAGAGAGTTTTGAAAAAGCATATAAAGCATTTAACACTGTGGTGGCAAGTGATGAAGAAATCAAGTCTCTAATAGGTTTACCATTAGAACTAATGTTTGAAAAATTGGGTGTAGCGAAGTCGGACTGTATGAAATATGCAAAAGCATATAAGGAACATTACCGAACCATACATATACAAAAGACGGTACTTTTACCAAGAGCAAAAGAGGCTATAGAGTATGCACATGTCTATGCTAAACTAGGTGTTGTTACTACAAAAACAAGTGAGTATTCACGTGAGCTACTTGAACATTTTGATTTGATGCAGTATTTTGATGTGCTTATAGGCAGAGAAGATGTAGAGCATCCAAAACCACATCCAGAACCCATAATTAAAGCATTGAAAGAACTTGAATATCGTTTTGGTAGAGTAGCCTATATGATTGGAGACACATCTGCAGATATGGAAGCAGCGTATGAATCTGATATTGGAGGTATTGGGGTACTATGTGGCTACGGTAAGGCTGAAGACTTTGAAGAGTATGCTGACTTTGTGAAGACTGATGCTTATGAGGCAGTAAAACTCATAGAACAGATGTAAGTATATTTAGGTGAAAATCAATAAAATTAACTACTTTCAATGATTTGAATCTATTTTTTTCAAGAGAAGGACATAAATCACATAGAATAGGGGGTTTCATCACTTTTTTAACCTTCCCTTAAGAGAGTATTGTGCTATAATGACCGCATCTTAAAAATTAAAAGGAAAAAGAATGACAAAAGCAGATTTCGTAGAACTAGTACAAAAGAATGGTGAGTTTGAAAGCAAAGCATCAGCAGAGAGAGCGGTGAAAGCATTTATTTCATCTGTAACAGAAGCATTGGTAAAAAAAGAATCAGTATCTTTGGTAGGGTTTGGTACATTTTCAACTGTAGATGTAGCAGAAAAATCTGGTAAAGTTCCAGGAACTGATAAAACATATACTAAAGCAGCACATACTGCACCAAAATTTAAAATGGGTAAAACACTTAAAGATGCAGTAGCAGGTAACTAGGCTCAGTATAAAGTAAACCTTTTTAAACATTTGTTGCATGGGGTAACAAATGTTTGAATCTTCATACAATTATAAACACTTCAGAAAAAATTTAAAACACATTATAACCATCACTAAGATATACTAAGATACTTTTATCTAAGGATATTTCTATGCAACTGCAAGATACTATTTGTTTGGGTGTAGCAGGTAATTTTGCACATCATTTAGAACAAGCAGGAGAACTCGAAGATTTTAAAGATGTTGTGACAGAAGAAGCAGATGCACCCAAAGGCATATTTCCTTTTTATGTGCCAAATAGTGAGGGTTTTTTAGGACTTTACTCCATAGGAACCGATAAACTATGTCTACCCACATATGAAGCTAAGGCACAAGTAGAGCCAGAGATAGCAGTTTTGTTTGACATTGTTTATGATGAGGATAAGAGGGTGATTGATTTACATGCCAAGCAGTTTACATCTTTTAATGACTGCACTATAAGAAAAGAGGGTGCTAAAAAAATATCAGAAAAAAAATCATGGGGTGAAAACTCTAAAGGTATAGGCGACAAGTGGATACCTATAGATAAATTTGAAGAGGGTGGGGTGATGGATGATTATCATTTATGCTCATTTGTGAAGAGAGATGGAGTTATGCATCCTTATGGCGTAGATGCACCCTTATTAGGTTATGCATATTTCTATACGAAACTCAAAAATTGGTTAATTTATAAAATGAACGAGCAAAAAGACTTTGGCCCGCTTGAAAACATTTTAGAACACTTAAAGGCTTGTGCTTATCCAAAGCAAACACTTATTTCTATTGGTGCTACGGCATATGCGACATTTGGGGAAAAGAATTATTTAAAAAATGGAGATGAAGTGTATGTAATAGCATATGATAAGCGTAGAGATAATGCAGATTTACTTACATCATCTACTAAAGTAATATTACATCAAAAGGTGTATTAGTTTTTAAACCAAGACTTCACTCTATCAAATGCACCATCTAGGGTACTTTTATGTGGACTACTTTCGACACCATAACTTTCTTGTAGTTTTTCAAGAAGTTCTTTTTGTTCTTCATTCATTTTCTTAGGAAGGACTAGATTTATTTGGACTATGAGGCGACCTTTCCTGCCTGTATGTACATCTGCTACACCTTCATTTGGAAACATGTATTGTTCTTTATCTGTTGTGCCTTTGTTTAGTTCAAGGTCAAGTTCACCATTTAGCGTTGGGATGGAGATACTCTCACCTAGGAGTGATTGGGTAAAAAATACAGGGACTTCTATGTAAATGTCCGTGCCGTTACGTACAAAGTTTTCATCTTCTTTAACTGCAAAGGTGATGTACATATCTCCACGTTGATTACCTCTGCCTTCATTTCCATAACCACGAGCGTTTAAGCGTTGTCCTGAGTCAACACCTGCGGGGATGGTAATGCTCACTGTGTCTTCTTCTGTGTGATATCCTTGTCCAGAACAACTGGCACAAGGAGCTGTTACTTTCTGCCCTTGTCCTTGACATTTTGGACATGTTTGTGCAAATTGCATAGGTCCTTGACGCATAAGCACTTGTCCTTGACCTCCACAGTAGTCACAACTCTCTAGTTTTGCATCTTTAGCACCTGTACCTTCACAAGTATCACAAGAGACTTTATAGGTCATGTCTACTTCTTTTTTACAGCCAAATACGGCTTCATGAAACTCTAAGGGTAACTCTATTTCAAAATCAAGTGCATATTTCTGGCTAGGGTCACGGCGTGATTGTCTAGAGCCAAAGCCTCCTCCGCTACCACCAAACATGGAATTAAACATATCCATGACATCGTCCATATTTGATCCACCAAATCCACCACGTCCCATGCCTTGACCTTCAAGCCCAGCTTTACCATAACGGTCATATATGGAACGTTTCTCTTCATTTGAGAGTATTTGATAGGCTTCATTCACTACCTTGAACTGCTCTTCTGCCTCTTTGTCATCTGGGTTTCTGTCTGGATGGTACTTCATAGCAAGTTTACGGTAAGACTTTTTAAGTACAGCTCCCGAACAATCTTTGCTTACTTCCAATACTTCATAATAACACATTTCTGTCATAGATATTTCTCCTAAAATAGGGGTATAATTTCGCGAATTCTACCATAATTTAGCTATAATCACGAAAACAATATATGAGGTAGTTAAAATGCTTGTACATATCGTGACATTTAAGTTTAAAAATGAGAACAAAAAAGCAAATATTATTCAAGCCAAACAGATGCTTGAAAACCTTATGGGTGCAGTAGCAAGTCTTAGAAGTATGGATGTGGGTATAAATTTTTCGACAGAAGAACGGGCTATGGATTTAAGTATTATCACCGTGTTTGAAGGCAAAGAAGGTTTAGATGCTTATGCTGTACACCTCGAACATGTAAAAGTGCTTGATTTCATAAAAACAGTAGTTGAGTACACAAAAGTTGTGGACTACATGAGAGACTAATTATTTTTATGAATATGAAAATAATCCGAATGAAAAGTGAGGCTTCAGTGAGAGGAATTTCTATGGATTTTTACTCTAGAGAAAGGAGACCCACATAAATGAAACATTACAAGATAGAAGCCTTTGAAAATTTAGTGGATGCTTTTTCTTCACTTCCTTCTATTGGTAAAAAAACGGCTATACGCTTGGCATACCATGCTGTGATGGAAGATGGCTTTGCTGCAATGAAACTTGCCCACGCTTTAGAGACGGGTGTAAATAGCATACAGCGTTGCTCCAAGTGCCATAACATGAGTGTAGATGAACTTTGCACTATCTGTTCAGACCCTTACCGTGACCCTACAAAGCTGTGTATCGTACAATCTGCTAAGGATATCTTGACTATAGAAGAGAGTGGGCAGTTTAAAGGGGTGTATTATGTGGTATCAGAAGTACGAGATATGGATGAGGCACATCTTTTTTATGCAGTAGGTGGAGTAGATGAAATCATTTTTGCTTTTCCACCAAGCATCGCAACAGATACAATGATACTCTACATTGAAGACAAACTTCAAGGCTTAGACATACACTTTACCAAGATAGCACAAGGTGTCCCTACAGGTGTGGAGTTAGAAAACATAGACATCATGTCACTCTCTCGTGCTCTACAGGCGAGAGTGAAGATATAATAACTTAGCCAAGTAAGTGTTGATAATCAGGGTTTTTCTCCATAAATGCTACAGTATACGTACATTGTGGCTGTACTTTGAGTCCTAAAGATTCTATCTCATTCATGACTGCGATAGTGAGAATTTTAGCCAAACCTTTTCCTGCTAATGCATCAGGTACAATAGTATGTGTGATGTGAAGCACGCCATCTTGGTTGTCGTAGGTGATGTAAGCGATGTTATCATCTATATGAAATTCATATTTATTTTCTTCTTTGTTGTGTATGAGCGTATGTTCTGCCATGGTTTATCCTTATAGTTGTGTAAGTTTACAAAGAAAGTATAGCATATATATTTTGTAAGTTTTTTATTTATACCTAAGTAATGAAGAAATTATTGTAAAATAAAATATGAAAATACTACTCATGGAAGATGACCCCGTACTAGGCGATATCGTATCTACTTATCTGGCACAATATTATGAAGTTTCACATGCTTTTGACTCTAAGGAGGCAGAGGAACATATAGATGATAACAAGTTTGATTTGTTTATCTTTGATATCAATGTCCCCGGAAAGTCTGGAGTAGAATTATTGGAAGAGTTACGCTCTTTTAACAACACTACGCCAGCCATCATAGTCACAGCATATGCAGATACTAAACACTTAAAGAGTAGTTTTGATGCAGGGGCACATGATTATATTAAAAAACCTTTTGAGCTTGAAGAGTTGAAACTTCGTATAGAAAAGTCGAGAGTACTTTTTCACATCGAGCAAGATATGCCCGTGAAGATAGGCGAGAAGCTTACTTACCATTCAGGTAAATACATTGTAAGTGATGGTGTAAAAGAGATGTCTTTACGTCCTAAAGAGGCAGCTATACTTGACTATTTCATCGCACATCCACAAAGACTCATAAGTCAAGATGAACTTATACAAAACATCTGGGGCTTTGATGAAATGCCAAGTGATGGCACAATACGTTCCTATATACGTAAACTCCGTGAAATTATAGGGAGCAAGAAGATAGTTACGCAAAGAGGGATGGGATATAGGTATGAATGAAACATAATGCTACATGCTATAATAGTAAATCAAGGAAAAAAATGAATTACAATGAAATATTAGTTGATGTACATAATGAAGCGATAGATAAAAAGAACTATGTAAATAAGTTAGATACAAAAGTATTTAAAAATATAGAAACTATAGCACAAAAATATTTCAATCAAAAAGGTGTATTTACTGTATTAGTTACTCTTTGTATTTATAAAATAGCTCATCCAAAACAAGATATTCGAAAACATCAAACACAAATAGAAGGCGGTTTTTCAGGTAGAAGTGTAGATACTAAGTATATTACTCCTATACTTAAAAAGTTAGGGCTACCATCTATGGCAGAGAGTGGGTGGCTCACTCGTTCACTTGAACAGCCTTACCCATATACTTTAGATTATGAGGGAAAGATAAGTGATAAAAATGTAAAAAAATCTTTTCTAGAATTAGTACATTCTGTAGAAATGGATAAAATTAACCCTAGATATATTTTAGTGGAACTCTTTAAGCTAATAATGGAAATACAGAAATCTGACAAGATAGTCATTACTCCTTTAGCTACTCCTGAGAAATTCACAATTGATAGGGTCATCGAACTTTTAAATAAACAGTTTAGTCTTGATTATAAAACAACCTATGGCTCAAAGCTTCCTGTGCTTGCTTTCTATGCGATTTATAAAATACTTACTCAGGAAATATCTCGCTATAATCAATGTCAACTGAAGGAATTGGGAAGTCATACAGCTTCCGATAGAAGTTCTAAAAGTGCGGGAGATATAGAGGTTTTCAAAGAAGGAAAACTTTTTGAAGCTATTGAAATTAAATTAGATAAGCCTATTGATACTAATGTTTTACGTATTGCTAAAGAAAAGATTATTCGTTTTAATCCTCAACGTTACTATGTTTTATCTAACCAAGGTACGGTTGATGTAGATGAAGTATATGCCATTATTGATGAAGTGAAGCGAGAACATGGATGTCAAATTATTGTGAATGGTGTTCTTCCTACACTGAAATATTACATGAGGTTAATTGATAACTTAGAAGAATTTTACAGGCTCTATTCTGGTTTAATCATTAATGATACTGAGTTGAAAACAGTGCATAAGGAAGTATGGAATACATTAACCAAGGAACTAAATAATGAGCTATAAATTTATAGATTTATTTGCGGGAATCGGTGGATTTAGAAGTGGGTTTGAAAATCATGATTGCAAGTGTGTATTTACTGCAGAGATAGATACGCATGCACAAGAAATGTATATGTTAAATTATAAGGATAGTGTACATAGTGATATTACTCAAATAGATGAAAAAGAGATACCTAATCACGATATATTATTGGCAGGTTTTCCTTGCCAGCCCTTTAGTATTGCAGGAGAGAAAAAAGGATTTAGTGATACAAGGGGAACATTGTTTTTTGATATAGAACGTATATTAGAAGAAAAAAAACCTAAAGTAGTGGTGCTAGAAAATGTAAAACATTTTAAAAGTCATGACAAAGGTAATACGTTAAAAGTGGTTATAACGGCTCTTCAGGAATTGGGATACACCACAAATTGGAAAGTATTAAATGCAAAAGATTTTGGTGTGCCTCAAAATAGAGAAAGAACTATTATCGTGGGGGCATTAAACGGTGTAAAATTTGATTTTTCGAAATTAGAAAGAAAAAGTTCTATTGCCATTAAAGATATTTTAGAAGAGAAGAGAGAGGATTTTGAATATTTAGATGAGAGTGAATACACGCTTATTGATAATCCCAAAAAACAACCTTCAGGATTGATTTTTATTGGGTATAGAAATAAAAATATGAGAATTAAGGGCGTGAGAGAAAATACTGAACATCTTTCACGTGTACATAAGCAACCAAATAGAATTTACTCATCAGAAGGAACACATCCGACATTATCATCACAAGAATCAGCAGGACGATATTATATTTATCATGAAGGAAAAGTTAGAAAACTTACTATCAAAGAATGCTATAGACTTATGGGATTTAATGACGATTTTAAACTTATTGGTTCTAAGGGAAAACTTTATAACCGTATTGGTAATTCTATTGTGATACCTATGGTTGATGAGATTGCGAAACAAGTGAAAATACAAATCTTAGAAAATACAAACCCCATACAAGAGCCAATAAAGATATTGAAACAAACTTTACTTTTTAATTTAGGGAACGATTTTTCTAGACAGTTAGTGGGATAGATGGAAAAGGTGTAATATAAATATGAATGAATTAGAAAAAAAATCCTTTTATTCCTTTCTAGGACTTTATATTGTGTCTTCTTTTTTATTTTTGGCACTTATTGGATATTGGTATTACACAGCACAAAAAAATGCTTTAGAAAATGAAGCATACTATAAACTTCAGCATATTGCAGATGTGAAGTCTGGTGATATCATCATGGCACATATGCAAAATATGAAGCTTAAAGAGATGACTGTGCCTAAAGATGTTGATTTGGCATTGATAGATATACATGGTAAGGTGATAGAAGGTAAACTGCATATAGATGATGTTGACATTAGAGCAGGGTATTTTCATGTAAATGGCTATGATGTGTTTGTTTCTGCTGCTCCAAGAGAGCATTTAGATGTGAAGTATGTGCTAGTCCAGTCACGGGCACTTGAAGACGCATTGGGAGTTTTGCAAACTACCGTGATAAGTGCCATTGCTATCATTTCATTTTTAGTGGCGATGATTGCATGGGTACTTTCAAAACTTTTTATGAAGCCTTTACGTCAAAAGGTTGAACAGGTAGAACGTTTTATCAACGACATGACACATGAGTTAAATACGCCCATTACCTCACTTTCTATGGCTACAAATCAAGCACTTAAACATGGAGAATGTACCCATAAAACACTCAACAATATCTCCATCAGTACGAAACAACTGTATGATATTTATAGCTCTTTAGCGTACCTGAGTTTTTCGAGTAAAAAAGAGTTTGTAGAACCTATTGATTTGGAAGAGGTCTTGACTAAAAGTGTGACGTATTATCGTCCATTAGCAGACATAAAACGTATTAGTTTTGAGGTAAGTTTAGAAAGTGCTATTGTTAGTATGCCAGAGTCTCAAGCTACCTTACTATTTGGAAACCTTATTGGGAATGCTATTAAGTATTCTTCACCAAAATCCAGTATCAGAGTGATACTAGAAGATAAAATATTTACTATCAAAGATGAAGGAATAGGTATAGACCCCCAGAAGCAAAAAGAAATTTTTGAGAAGTTTAAGCGAGGTACAGCATACTCTGGTGG
>CAYXTZ010000057.1:0-9040 GCA_964468535.1 uncultured Sulfurovum sp. | reverse complement strand
AATATGTCAAATTGACATATTTTTACCTTTTATAAATGAGGATGTTCGTAACCAAAGAGTTAAATAATCCCTTCTTTTTGTTTACGTTTCCATTCTTTTTCAAATTTTTTACGTTTAATGTAAGAAAGTTTTTCTATAAAAACTTTTCCATCTAAGTGGTCTATTTCATGCTGTATAGCAACAGCTAAAAAGTCATCATTTTCTAGTGTATGTTGTGTGCCTTCTCTATCAAAGTACATTACCTTAACATGTTTAGCACGTTCAACATCTTCATAAAAGCCTGGAAGAGAAAGACAACCTTCTTGAAACTTTTCTGTGCCAGCTTGCTCTACAATAATAGGATTTATCATTTCAAGCGTATTGTCTCTAAGTTGGTCATTAGGGTTACGGTCTTCGCCGTAGCTATCACCATTACTGTCTTCTACAGGAATATTAATGATAAGTACTCTACTATCAACACCTACTTGAATAGCGGCAAGACCTACACCATTGCAAGCTATCATGGTGTCATACATGTCATCTAACAAGTCATGTAATGCACCGTTAAAAGATCTTACCTCTTCAGAGACTATTTTTAGTCTTTTATCTGGGTATATAAGGATTTCTCTAAGCATCTACGATTGCCTATTTATGTAAAGCTTTTTGTTAAAACTTTATCGATGAGACCATACTCTACAGCTTCCTTTGAGGACATAAAGTTGTCCCTTTCTGTGTCTTTTTCAAGTTGTTTTGCTTTTTTACCACAGTTTTTTGCCATAATTTCATTGAGTGAGTCTTTAAGTCTTTGAATCTCTTCAGCTTGTATCTGAATGTCTGTAGACTGACCCTGAGCTCCCCCTGAAGGCTGGTGAATCATAATACGTGCATTTGGTAAGGCATAACGTTTACCATGCGTTCCTGATGAAAGTAAAAATGCACCCATAGAAGCTGCTTGACCCATACAGATTGTTACAATGTCTGGCTTGATGTAGTTCATCGTATCATACATAGAAAGACCAGAAGTAATAACTCCCCCTGGAGAGTTAATATAAAAATAAATATCTTTATCTGGGTCTTGAGCCTCAAGAAAGAGAAGTTGTGCCACTATAGTAGATGCCACTTGGTCATTTACTTCACCACTTAACATAATGATACGGTCTTTTAAAAGACGCGAATAGATATCGTAAGATCTCTCTCCTCTACCTGTTTGTTCTACAACATATGGAATGTAACTCATAATCTGCCTTTACGTTAATATATAGTTAAATAGATTTCATAATCAACTTGAATATACACTATAATAGTTAACAAATAGCGATAAAGCTATTTGTTAAGAGAGTCTTATTTATCAAACCCTAGCATTTTACCAAAAAGTTTGTCTTCGATGAGTCCCATTTTTGCAGCAGGGAGTAAGTTGTTTTCTTGGTAATATTTTACTAATTCCTGAGCATCTTGCCCTGACATCATTGCTTGGTAATAAAGTGCAGACATTACTTCTTGGTCATCTACCTCAATGCCTTCTTTTTTTGCTAAAGCATCTACGATAAACGTAGCTTTTACTGAGTCTCTTGCTTCGTCTCTTACTGAGTCTCTAAGTTCATCAAGTTTTTGAATATCTTCTTGATATGTCTTAAGTTCTGCTTTATCCATAGTTTGAGCTTTCGCATTTACTTTTGCATCTATTTCTTGTTCTACGATGTTGTTTGGCAAGGCAAAGTCAAACTTTTTTACTAAGGATTCTACAAGTTGTGGCTTTAACTCTTCACTGTAAAGTTTAGACAGTGCTTCAGAAGTTACTTGATCTGCTAGTTTTTCTTTAAGTGTTTCAAGTGTAGCTTTTTCATCATTAAGTATTTTCTTGGCAAAGGCATCATCTACTGTAACAGCTTGCTGTTCTTGAATCTCATGAAGTGTTACTTTAAAGGTTGCTTCTTTCCCTGCTAGGTCTTCTGAGGCATACTCTTTGGGGAAAGTAACTATTACATCTTTGCTTTCTTCATATTTCATGCCGATGATTTGTTCTTCAAACCCAGGGATGAATTGGGCTGAACCAATTTTAAGATTAAAGTTTTCTGCTTGACCACCTTCAAATGCTTTGCCATCAATAAAACCTTCAAAATCAATGACTGTCATGTCGCCATCTTTTACTACACGTTTGCGTTTTATTTTTGAAAATGTTGCTTGTTGTGTAGACATTTCTTCAAGTTTGGCTTCTACATCTTTTTCATCAGCTTTTGGCTTGTCAAATGTAGGCACAACATCCATATATTCTTTAAGTTCAAGAACAGGTCTTGTAGAAATTTCTATTTCTACTTCAATGCCTGCATCTGTTTTTTCATATTTTTTAAAGCCTGGCTGACCAATCACATCTGTTGCAGAAACTTTTGCTTCAGAAAGACCTGCATCAATGAGTTCTTTTACTGCCTCACCTTCAGCATCTTGAGTAAGTTTATCGCCATGCATTTGCTTTACGACAGATACAGGCACTTTCCCCGCTCTAAAACCATCTACTTTAATTTCTTTAGATGCTTGTTTTGCAAGTTTTTCTATATTTGCATCAATTGCTTCTATATCAAGTGTACCACTAACGATGATATTTGCATCATCTTTCTTTTCTACTGTAACTTTCACTACAATCCTTTATTAAAAATTAACGTGATTTTATCTAAAAAGTGTTGAAATGCTAATAAATATAAAAATGTATTATTAGCATAGCGAGAAGAAAGATAAGTAAAAGACAGGATATCCCCCATCTTTTTGATGATTATTTAGGTTTTTACAGTAATGTAAAACCCATATCCTTAAAGATTTGAATAACTTCTGCATCGATTTCTTTCATGTAGTCAATATGCTTTTTATCTTCAAAATTTAGAGCATTTATCCAATTATCCACACTTGCATACCCAACATGAAGCTCGTTACTTCCTTTGGGAATATAAAAATATACTGAACATGGTGCAAACATAGCCGCTTCAGGTACTCCACGATTAAAGATGGAGTTAGAAAACTCGAAATGGCAAAGTAAAGAAACCCAGTATGCATCATATTTTTCAAAGTCTAGCTCTCTATCATCATACTCAAATTTAAAGTCCATGAAGCCTGCTATAATAAAGTTATTTTTTGCAAAACGTCCATCATGCTCTCCTATAAATTCTTCAATCCACTCTTCTAAGTCATCTGGTTTATCAAATTTTTTAACAAATTTTGTTAAACCTTTTTCTGGTAATCCTTTTGTGCGCTCAAACCTTTTTGTTTTTGTTGGTTTTATCTCTTTATCTACAAAGGCATCCCATCCAGACATCATTTCTGTAAATTCTTTACGTATATTTGTATCTTTTTCATCAACAATGTCCAACATAGTATCTGTCGATAGCTGTCCAAACCAAGTGTTATCATCCGTTTTTAAATCAAGGGTTTTATACACCAAGAAATTAAATGGTGCATATGCTCCAAAATCGGGGTTAGCTAAAAGTAGGGGTCTTATTTTATCTATATTTACCATACTGAAGAACGAGAGCATCTCTACCCCTTTTTCTTGGAACTTTTTATAGTAAAACTTTTGAATATGAGTATTGGCAGCTACAGTAGAAAAACCTACGGTATCAATCTTGGCTATGAGTGAGTTAATCTCTACTTCTTTGTTTCCTGAAAGTCCTTGGAATTCTGCTGTCAACTGTGCTTTTGTCATGTTTGATTGCACATCAGCATGTGTAAAGCCTAGAGTAAGTACACAGCTTAGGAGGATATTTTGTAATTTCATAATTGAGTCCTTTTATAATTGAGTCCAAATATGATAATTAAAATTGTATTAATCTAGGGTTAATTGAACCTAGTTCAAAGATTATATTTTATATAAGCTACATATATACAAGATGCTTTGGAAGTAAAAATATTTTGATATAATTTCTATATGAAACAAGAAGGTGAGACTATCCATAAAAACATACAGGAGTGGTATAAGATTCATGGTCGGGTAGATCTCCCATGGCGAACCACATCTGACCCTTATCATATTTATCTCTCAGAAGTAATGTTGCAGCAAACTCAGGTGACAACTGTGCTAGCAAGATATTATTACCCATTTTTAAAAAAATTTCCCACCTTAAAATTATTAGGTGAATCCCCTCTGGATGAAGTGCTTAAGATGTGGGAAGGGCTAGGGTACTATAATAGGGCTAAAAATTTGCATACAACGGCAGGACTTATTGGGGAATTACCTTCGGAGATAGAGGCTCTTATAGCACTTCCAGGTATTGGAAAAAATACAGCACATGCCATCGCAACATTTGCCTATAAAAAGCCTGTTCCCATTATGGAAGCCAATGTAAAACGTATACTTTGCCGTCTCTATAAACTCAAAACACCTAAAGATAAAGAACTCTGGGAGATAGCCTATATTTTAGTAGACAAAATAAACCCTTTTAATTACAACCAAGCTATGATGGATATAGGGGCAACTTTATGTACACCTAAAAATCCTAAGTGTGATGTTTGTCCTCTTTTGGATTTATGTGAAGGTAAAAACAACCCTACCTTGTATCCTGCAAAAATAAAAAAAATCGTTCCTATTCGGGAACAAAATATCATACTTTATGTATATAATGACACACTTTCCCTTACTCAGCGTACAGGAAATTTTTTGCATGGTTTGTGGGGATTTGGTGCTACAGAAACCCCACCGTGCGCATCAGAGTATATAGGTGAAGTTCGTCATGCGTATACGCACTTTAAATTACTCTGTAAAATTTATATGTATGACGAGCTAAATGCAGAACAAAACCATTATTTTACAGTGCAAGAAATACAGAGGCTAGCTATTTCAAAAGTTGATGAAAAAATAGTTAAATTGTATTTAGATACAATACAGACATATTAATATGGGAAATTATAATGACAAAAGATGAAGAATTTGAACAGGCAGTAAGCAAAGTACTCGAACTGTTAGGAGAAGACCCTAAGCGTGAAGGTTTGCTAAAAACCCCTAGTCGCGTGGCAAAAGCACTTAAGTTTCTTACGGAAGGGTATGGGCAAAACCCTGAAGAAATATTAAGCGAAGCACTTTTTACAAGTTCAAATGATGAAATGGTGTTAGTGCGTGATATTGAATTTTATTCTATGTGTGAACACCATATGCTTCCCATCATAGGTCGGGTACATGTGGCATACATCCCTGATGGTAAAGTGATTGGACTTTCAAAAATCCCACGTATCGTCAATGTATATGCAAGGCGTTTACAAATACAGGAACAAATGACGGAGCAAATAGCAGATGCTATTTTGGGAGCAATTCATCCAAAAGGTGTAGCAGTTGTTGTCCATGCTCGACATATGTGTATGGAGATGAGAGGAGTACAAAAGATTAATTCAACCACGGTAAGTTCGGCACTTAGGGGACTTTTTAAAAGTGATGAACGTACGAGAAATGAGTTCTATAGTCTCATAAATGCACCGAGCCCATCTAACTTTTAGGGCATTTAGCTTTTGCTACCAGGCTTTATGGCTTCGGATTTTCCTTTTTTACAGAGCGGACAATCTTTGGGATTATACATCTCAAAATCAAAGTCATCAAGTGCAAATAAGGGAGTGTTTTGGGGCAAGGCACATTCTGGTTTCGCCATATCATTGCCTTGTACTCGTTTACAAAAGCCTCTATTAGCCAATGATGCAAAAGCCACAACGTTAGCACCAAGTGCTTCCATAGCTTTTGCGGCTTTAAGTGCTGACCCCCCAGTGGTGATGATGTCTTCGCAGATGATTACTTTTTCACCTTTTTTTACTTCAAACCCGCGACGTAACTCCATGCCACTTTCTTTCTTCTCTACAAAAATAGAACGTACATTTAAAGAGCGTGCCAGTTCATATCCTGCAAGAACACCACCAAGAGCGGGTGCACAGACCGTATCCGCCTCTATACCAGCATCTTTTATCATTTTTGCAAGAGCATCTGTTAAAAGCGCTGCTTGCTTGGGATATTCTAGTACTTTGGCACTTTGAAGATACCTGCCTGAGTGGTTTCCGCTTGCCAGTAAAAAATGTCCATCCAAAAGAGCATTGGCATCTTTATAAACTTGTTCAACATTCATACTTATACTTTAAGGATATCAGCTTCTTTTGTCTTTAAAGCCTCGTCTACTTTGCTAATATGCTCATCGGTTAGTTTTTGTATTTGTTCTTGAGACTTCTTAGATTCATCTTCAGAGATTTCTTTGTCTTTTTCGAGCTTTTTTATTTTATCATTTCCATCTTTTCTCACATTTCTGATAGAAACTTTTGCATGCTCCACCATCCCTTTAGCTTGCTTTACAATTTCTATTCTTTGATCAGCAGTCATTGGCGGGAAGAAGAGTTTAATAAAATCACCATCATTGTTAGGATTCACACCAATGTTTGCTTCTTGAATGGCCTTTTCAATTACAGGAAGTAGCGTCTTCTCCCATGGAGTAATGCTGATGGTTGTTGCATCTGTGGCAATGACATTGCCTACTTGGGTAAGGGCAGTCATGGTACCATAATAATCTACTCTAATGTTATCCACAATTCCTGTGGTTACCTTGCCTGTTCTAAGGCTAGAGAAGTCTCTTTTAAGTGCTTCAATACTTTTGTCCATATTTGTAGTTGTTTGTTCAAAAATTTCATTTACCATTACAGTCTCCTAAGTATTTTAATAGGGAAATTCTACCCTTTTTTACCTTGCTAAGTATTGAGTAGATTTATAATAAATGCTGGGAATAAAGAGGAAAATACCTCTTTGTGATACTAGTTTGCTGCAGGAGCAGAAGGTGCTGTAGGAGTGCTGTTCTTTGGAGTGCTTGGAGCTGCTGGTACGGCGGCATTATTTGCAGGCACTAAACTGTCTGTTACAGAGGCTGAGTTTGATGCGGTGTATTGGTATCCTAATACTAAAGTATTTACGATAAACGCAAACGCAAGTGTAAATGTAAGTTTTGCAAGGAATCCAGTTGGTCCTTTTGCCCCAAATACAGATTCGTTACTTCCGCTGTATGCACCAAGTCCTATACTTGAACTTTTTTGAAGAAGTACAGTAATGGTTATAGCAAGCGCAAGTACAATTTGTACGATTAAAAGTGTTGATGTCATCTATGCCTCTTTTATTTTTGAGTACCCCAAACGAATATTTGGGTATAATTTTGGCGATTATACCCAAAAAAGTTTGAAAAAGTGATGAAGTTAGGAGTAATAGTGAGAACAGAAGTAAAGCAAACATCAAATGTTGTGCAAGAATTTTCTCGTTTTGCACATCAATATAATCAATATAATATGATACAGGCTAAAGTAGCAGACACACTGGTGCAGGGAATACCATTTGTAAAGTATAAAAACGTGATTGATATTGGCTGTGGTAGTGGTAGTGTATTACATAACTTTCAAGCACAAGATATCTCTGTAGAGCATTTTATAGCCATTGATTTTGCACAAGCAATGTTGGATATCCACCCTACATATCCCTATGTTTCCAAAATATGTACTAACTTTAGTGAAGAAATTTTTTTGTCAATGCTACCTAGAAGAAAATTTGATTTACTTGTTTCTTCCTCCGCTTTGCAATGGAGTGAAAATATTGATTTGAGTATTAAGATGATCGCAAGTCTTTCAGGTGATTTTCATGCCGCTATATTTACTTCAAATACTTTTAAAACATTACATAATGTTGCGAGGCTAAAGTCTCCTATTCATACTATAGAAACACTGCAAAGTACGATAAAAAAATACTATGAGAATGTACATTTTAAAGTACATCAGTATCAGTTGAGCTTCTCAACGACTAGAGAAATGTTTAAATATATCAAACAAAGTGGTGTAAGTTCTGGAGAGAAAAAGTTAAGCTATAAAAAAATGAAACAAATCATGGCAGAATATCCACTTGATTATTTAGAGTTTGAAGTTTTATTTATTAAAACTAGCAGAAAAGCATAAGCAAGAGGAGTGAATGTGACTGAATATCATATGATATTCAGTCGTGAAATAAGTTTTTAACTAGTCGTCGCTACCAAAGATACTAAGAAGTTGAAGCAGTGCTGTAAATATATTAATAAAATTAATAAAAAGAGAAACAGCGGCATCTACTGGAGAATCATATGCTCCATTTGCTATATTTTGTGTATCATAAATCGTGAAGAGTGAAAATAAAAGCAAGATACCTGCTGTGATAATGATATGCATGAACGGACTTTGAAGTAAAAAGTAATTCACTAAAGACGCTATGATAATCACGATGAGCGTAATAAAGAGAGGCTTACCCCAACTAGAGTAGTCACTTTTTGAATTGATGGCAAATAAACTCAATGCTCCAAAAAGGACAGATGTCATTAAAAATGCATTACCGATAAGTGAACCCATCCCCGCACCAATAAAGGAAGCTAAAAGAGGTACAAGGGAAACACCCATAACAAAAGTAAAGACAAATAACGCTGCCAAATTGAGACCTGGTTTATTTCTTGTCATCCTTAGACCTACAAAGAGCATAAAGAGTATAAATCCAAAAATGAACCATTTGTATTGTGTCACAATTTCTACATAAGGCATAGCTGCATAGGCACCAGCAGCAGCAGCAATCATACTAGCCCCTAAAAGCTGGTATGTCTTTTTCATAAAACTTACGGATGCACCTTCTTGTACGTATCCTGCCTCGGTTGATGTATAGTCTCTGTCGTATAAAGCCATAATATTCCTTCTATTGTTAATATAATTACAAAGTATAGTGCAGATAGTTTAATCTAAGGTTAATAGATATGCCTACTCTTTTTCACGTTGAGCCAATAATTTTTTGTATTCATCTTGAGCAGTTATCGCATGAGATTGATTATCAAGTATTTTATTAGTAGCGGTATAGTCAGGAGAGTGATGCATATCTAGAGTAGTATTACAAGCAGTCAAAAATAAAATAATAAGTAAAGCCAAGGGTAGACGCATGTTGTACCTTCTTTGTTATAGATAGAGAAAGTATAAAGATTTAGACTTAAATATGAATAATAATCTCAAAACTCCCATCTATAGTGTAAGTAAAAAAAGAATTTCCATAAAATTACACATTTTCACGAAA
>CAYXTZ010000056.1:0-9059 GCA_964468535.1 uncultured Sulfurovum sp. | reverse complement strand
CAGGTACTGTAACATATACAGCACAAAGTGGATATGTAGGAACAGACAGTTTCACGTATACCGTAAAAGATAATGAGGGTCTAGTTTCAAATATTGCCACTGTGAGGATTGAAATAAGCACTACTGCAGTAGTTGTAAATCAAGCACCAGTTGCTAGTGATGATAGTGTAGAGCTAAACAATATAAATAGTGTCATTAATATATTAAATAACGACAGTGATAGTGATGGTACTATAGATAGCAGTAGCGTTACGATACTCACAAATGTAACTCATGGAACAAGTGTAATAAATAGTAGTACAGGTACTGTAACATATACAGCACAAAGTGGATATGTAGGAACAGACAGTTTCACCTATACGGTAAAAGATAATGAGGGGCTAGTTTCAAATATCGCAACTGTTAGTATTGAAGTTACAAGTACACAGTTAGTGAAATTAGATACTGTCGATAGTATAGCCAAAGAGTGGTATTTGCGTATTGTTGTAGAAGATACAACAAATAATATGAAAACAGCAGGTTCTCAAATAGGACAACTTGAAATAGAAGATGTACTTACAAGGCATACATTAAAGGCTATAGCACCATTTAGACCAACGTATTTGGATGTTGTTTTTGTAAATCCAGTGGGCGTAGATGCAGGTTCTTATAAAACAAGTTTCCATGCTTCTGGTACAGATGCAGACACTTGGGAGTTTAGTATTAAGTCGCATGATAGTAGTGCAACTATAATTTTAGGCTGGAGAGGTTTATATGTCTTAGATGCTTATGTAGATTCTGAGGGAAGAACACGTTATCATGAATATAGATCTATGACAAACCCTTTACTTTCTTACATGACCTTGCTTGATGTTTCTACAAATACAGAAATAGATGCATTAGAAAATGGTCAGGTGAATGAATATGTTTTCAATATGGATGGCTCAACTACAAGAACATTTAGATGGAAATTAAAAGATACTTCATTACATCTATCATCACATTTTAATACGTTCAGTAAAAAAATAATGTCTAAAAATAGTCTACAAGAACAAAGGCTAAAGCAGCTCCAAATACAAGCATTACGTAAAGATGCAAAAGCAAGACCAGATGCTTTTAGAAAGAAAAGACTAGAGTCTTTTGATATGATGACACCCCCTACATTTGAGGTTTTAGTGAAATGAAAAAGATAGATGAGAAATCAGAGAAAAATATGGATAAGCAAGAAAATAAACGTCGTGATTTTCTAAAAAAAGCCGCCTACACGGCTCCTGTACTTCTAGCTTTAGGACAATTAGCTAAACCTACAAAAGCACAAGCAGATAGTGGACCACCTAGTGGACCACCTACTTGGGGCGGTTTTTAGTACTATATGATTGTTTTTGATTATAATCTCTTTTTTCATGATGAAACTTCACTTAATGACAGCCAAATAGATAGGCATAAAGAAAGCATTAAGGTTTTTGAAAAAAAAAAGAATAATTTATCTAAAAAATTTAAACTTAGAAGTCCTTGGGTAACTATGACATTACGACGGGTCAGATACTATAGTAACATACGGTTTGAAATCATGCCATATGATGATACTTGGGGACTAGAGATAGAGGATGTTGCTATACTTCTATGGAATGGTAAAAATAAAATAGAATATATTAAAGGTGAAAAATACACAGCAAAACTGTTACAATTTTGGGTCTTCCATACATTTTTACCCCTTGTTTTAGAGTTAAAACGACAATACAGAGTGCTTCATGTTGGAGGGGTTTACATACAAAAAAAAGCTGTACTTTTTTCTGCACTTTCCTTTGGTGGAAAGTCAACACTTGTAGACTTCTTTTTACAACGAGGACATGCTGTTTTTTCTGATGATACACTGGCCATTGATAGAAATAACAATACGTATTATGCCATCGCATCTTATCCTTTTTGTAGACCCTACAGAAAGCCCGAAGTTTTAGGTGATTTCATAACACAATCTGTAGTTAACCCGACGCCTATTTCTGCTATGTATACTTTAGAAAAGTCAGATTCAAATTCAGAAATTGTTATTTCTGAATTGCAGGGAATAGAAAAATTTAAAGCTTTTCATTATAGTAGCTTTGTAAACTTTGATTTTTTTAAAAAAGAACATTTAAAGTTTTTTACAGAGATGTCAAGCCTTGTGCCAGTTTATCATATCACTATACCTTGGGATTTAGAACGTTTAAAAGAAGTATATCAAGCGATTGTCACACATAATGCTGTATAATATCCAAATGAATTTTACAGAAAAAATGACCATACCCTCTACTATTTTTATGCAAACCATAGATAATGAGATGATTATCTTAGATACAAAAAGTGAGAACTATTTTGGTCTAGACAGTATGGGGACAGTGATGTGGGAACAACTCAGTAGAGATTCTTCAATAGAAGTCTTAGTACACTACATGTTAGAACACTATGATGTAGAAGAAAATATTGTAAAACAAGATATAAGCGTTTTTATAAAAAATTTAGTAAAAAATGAACTTATAATATTAGGATAAACGTGAACTTAACGCAATTATTGGAACAAGAAAAAATTAGATTAGATGATGAGGCTATTGTAAAACTTGAAAACTTTGCCTCATTACTTCATGAATGGAACCAAATACATAATCTCACAGGGGCAAAAACGGTAGATGCTATCTATACCAATATAGTAGATTCGCTTTACCCCTTAAACTTTATAAAAAGACATCAGACATTACTTGATGTAGGAACGGGGGCAGGCTTTCCTGGTTTGGTGATTGCTATTGCTTTACCCAGTGCAGAAGTAGTGCTTTGCGAACCACTTAAAAAACGTGTTTCTTTTTTAAAGTATGCCACAATAGATTTAGAATTGTTCAATGTAAAAGTAGAAGCCAAAAGGGTTGAACATGTTGAACATGAGGCCTTTGGGCTTATCACTTCTCGTGCAGTGACCAATACAAAGTTATTGCTAGACTTGACTGAAAAAATTAGTAATGAGTGTACAGAGTATTTGTTTTATAAGGGTTCTCGTGTTTTTGATGAAATAGAAGATGTGCAACATCAGTTAGATTATGATATAGTACAAAAAAACCAGCGTAATTATCTATATATAAAGAGTTAGAAAATGATTTTAAAATTGATTGCCCTTGCCATAGTAGGTTTACTTATTTACAGATTTTTTGGAGGAAAGTTTCCTACTCTTGGTAAAACGTCCCATGCAAAAAAGCTAGAAGAAGATACACTTGTTGAGTGTACAAAATGTAGCACCTATGTGACAGTGAAAGAGAGCATTATTGTGAGCAATAAGTATTATTGTTCACAAGTATGCACAGTATAAATTAAAGAAGGAGTATTAATATGATTATTGTCGGACACCCGTGGATAAAAAGTAGCCATTTTTGTAAAGTTTTTTCTATAGAAGATATCAAAAAAAGTGAGCCAAAAGATATTGTATTACTTGAGCCATTAGTAGATTCTTATACTTATGCACAGCACTGCCAAGAAAACAACATTGTATTTTCTGTGGTTGTCAATACTTTAGATGATGCCATTTTTTCCAATGCATTAGGAGCAAAATACATTATTTGCGAAGAAGATGATGCGTTGATGATACAACCTATTGCACAAGAGTATCTGTTTGATACACGTATTTTGGTACTCATACAGAGCGAAAAAGACATTTCTAAAATAGCACGTGGTGGTGTAGATGGCGTAATATTTGCAGAGGCTATTTTCTAACTACTGATGCTTGCTGATATCTTACGCTACAAACTTACCTATGCGATTATTATACTTAATAGTATAGTGTATGCATTTTCATCTTTATACAGTCGTGATATTGTAGATATGGACTTACAGGTGCTAGTAGATATGGGTGCTTTGTTTGGTCCCTTAACTGTGCTAAAAGATGAATGGTGGAGACTAGGTACTGCTATGTTTTTACATGGTGGCATAGCACATCTTCTTATGAACATGTTTTCACTTTATCTCATAGGCCGTGGGGCAGAAATGTATTTTGATACAAAGTCTTATGTGAGCATTTATCTATTTTCTGGACTCATAGGGGGTCTTGTTTCTTTGTACATGCATCCTGTAAGTGTTGGAGTGGGTGCATCTGGTGCTATCTTTGGTGTGTTTGGAGCATTGGCTGGTTTTTTCCTTGCACATAAAGAGCAAATAGCCACAGAATCCAAAGTATTTATGAAAAATTTTGGCATCATTATTGTATTGAACCTTATTATAGGTTTCTCCATCGAATCTGTAGATGTTTCTGCTCATATTGCTGGGTTGGTTGTTGGCTTCATAGGTGGTTTTTTACTTTCAAAAAGTGTAAATTTATTGGCACTCTATAGTGCTGCTATGGTTTTAATAGCAGTGACTATTGCCTACACTCTCCCTTCACTTTATGTACAAGAAATATTTTAAGCTTTTTTTACTCTTTGTAATATTATTGACTCTTGTGTCTTGTGTAGCAAAATTACCTAAAGCACAACAAAAAGAGGTTTTAAAACTGTCTAAATTACTCCAAAGTTTAGACAGCAAAATCCTCCAATATGAGGCGACAAAGCTCTCAGGTGCACTCTTTGCTCAAGTAGCAGTATTGTCTCATGCTTTCAAGATGACTTCTCCTGCAAAATACCACAATTTTCTAGTCAATGTTGGAGTAAGAGACAAGGGACTGTGTTACCACTGGTCTGATGCTTTATATGCACATTTTATTCAAGAAGAGTATCCCTCTTTTGAGTTCCATTTAATGGGTACAAATATTGGAGAGTATTGGAGTGAGCATAACAGCCTAGTAGTCAGTGCTAGAGGTAAAAAGATACAAGATGGTGTAGTCATTGATGCATGGAGACACGCAGGCATACTGTACTTCTCAAAAGTAAAAGAAGATACTAGGTACTATTGGAAACACAGAGCAGATAGGGGGTGCAATAGGTAGCTACTCCACTAAAGGTTCTTCGCCTACACCTGCTTCACGAAGTTCAGCTTCTTCTGCAGCATCAGCTTCTTTTTGTGCCTCAGAAATTTCTTCTTGTTCTTCAGCTACATCTTCAAGCATTTCGGGTTCATGAGGTTCTCCAGATTCTGATACTTCTTCTATTGGTTCAGAGGGGATGACATCTTCGGAGATTGTTTCAAGCTCAGTCACTTCATCTGCAAATGAAATGGTTTGAAAGAGTAAAAAAAATGAGAAGACAATACTTGAAAATAATTTGAACATAATGAACCTTTATAGTTTAATATAAATATTCTACACTAATATGTTTAAAAAGGCAAATAAATTTTATCTACTAGCTCATCATACTCACTTTTAGCATCTGAATCTATAGTAATACCTCCACCACTTTTGTAGTAAAGCCTCTTACCTTCTTTTTCTATAAATCGTATCATCACCCCCGAACGTAAAGACTTTCCATCAAATACACCAAAGACTCCCGTATAAAAATCTCTGTCAAAATTTTCTATTTTTTTTATAATGTTTATAGTGCTTTTTTTTGGAGTACCTGTAATAGAACCAGCAGGGAGGAGTTGCTCCAAAAGTGAGCCTATGTTGCTTCTCCAGTCATCAGGCAATTTTGCTGTGATTTTTGAGCTTACTTGAAGAAGCTCTTTTTTACCTGCTTGTATCTTCTCCACATAACGAAACTTTTCTACATTTACACTAGAGCCAATGATACCCAAATCGTTACGCATGAGGTCTACTATCATCACATGTTCTGCCATCTCTTTTTCATCGGTTAGTATGGTTTCTTTTGCATCTAGAAGGTTTGCATTTATCGTTCCTTTCATGGGGTAGGTGGCTATAGTATTCCCCTCTATCTCCACAAAACGCTCAGGAGAAAAACAGATAAATTCATCTTTAAAGTAAAGCTTAAATTTTGCACGTGAGTAGGTAAATATCTCTTTGAGTGAAAAGCTACTTGTCACGGGAGTTTTAAATGTGAGGTTTATGAGATAAGTATTGCCTGAACGTATTTCTTTTAGTGTTTTGTCTAAGGCTTTTTTGTAGGTTTTAAAGTCCACAGGAGATATAGAAAAGCTAAAGTCTTTTGTACGTTTTCGCACAGGATAGTTTCGCCATGACTCTAGCTTATAAAAGATGTCATCATCGAGCTGCTCTAGGGGCTTAACAAATATCTTTGACTGGTCATAAGAAACCACAAACAAAAAAGGCGTACGACTCTCCCCTAACTTGTTCATAACCTTATAGGGGTCAGGTCTTGGATATACACCCAATTTTTTGACTATCTTTGAGATAAGAGACCTAGATACCCCAAGATGTTTGGCAATACCAGCTTGTGTATAACCATCTTTTAGTGAGAGCATGATAGCATCGTTTCTTCTACTTCCTTCAAAGTGTTGAAAAAGTGTTTTACTAAAAGCAAGACTATGCACACCATCATCAGACAGCACTTTTTGTTTTTGTATCCCAGACAGTACTTCTAAATCTTCCTCATCTAACTCAACACCTATAAGTTCTTGTATGTTCCTGAAGTCCAGTTCTGCTAGTAGTTTGGAGTGAAGTGTGCAAGGTGGAGGTGTTTGTTTTTTGGCTATGACTGCACCCAACGTATAGGGGTACTCTCCCACATGCGAGACTAACCCAGCCTCTATAGGGTTTTGTTCTATGTAGCGTATGAGCGTGTAGTAGTACTCGCACCCCAAGGGCATTTCCTCCCTACGGTCAGGGCAGTTGATGTACCTAGAGTAAAACCTCCCTTGCCAAAAATGTCCAGAACGCTTCTGCTTTTTGTTCGCATAGATAGCATAGTTAGAGTTCACATGTTTCATAAACAAAGAAAGGTTATCACGCTGTGTCTCCACCAAAAGATGAAAATGGTTAGACATCAGACAATAGTCATGCAACACCACAGCATACGCTTTACATGCTTTACACACAATACCCAAAAACACATCATAATCACCATCATCCACAAATACATCACTACAATTTACGCCACGGTTCATGACATGATGATAACCAGCTAAATCTATGCGAGGTCGTCTGGGCATAAAGAGTCCTTTTACGTTATGATGTTATGATGTTATGATTATAGCATAATATATGGGTGTATTTTCAACGCCTGACCCTTAATTTGGATAATAATTTTAGGTTTTTGGGTCTTTGTCTTGCAGATAAAAGTGGCACATTTTGCAGAAGAATTAGAAAACATTAAAAGTAAATTAGATACATCAAAAAAACCTGTTATAGAAGAGACGGTTAAAGAAACATAAAAAAAGGGTCAAAAAAAGGGTCAGGCGTTGAATATGCACCATCAAAAAAGACCAAACTACTGGTGTTACACTACGTTAAGCAACATTACTATAAGATAAAGAAACACTTATAAAGGAGCCAAAATGCAGATGAAAGTACTAAAAGATGTGTTAAGTACCTTTGACTACATCGACTTTGCCCTTCTTTTTGGCTCTACTGCAGATGCCACATCAAATACCTTAAGTGATGTAGATGTTGCTGTGTATACCAATAGACCCATAGATTTTCTGGAACAGGGCTATTTGGTAAGTACACTCGAAGAGGTAGTGGATAAACCTATAGATTTGGTGTTACTCAATGACCTCTATAAACATCATCCCAAGCTAGCATTTAACATTGTAGACAAGCATAGGGTAATACTCAATAACAGTAAAGAAAAATACATCGATTTTAAAACCTATACATACAAATACTACTTTGACCAAAAACAGATGTATAGTATGTTTGATAAAAGTTTACGTACAAGGATAGCCAATGGAACTTATGGAAAAGCTCAAGCATCTTGAAGAAAATATAAAAATATTACGTGAGATAAAAGACACGGTAACACTGGAAGAACTAAGAATCAATAAACGCTATGAGTGGGAAGTGCGTTATGGACTGCTAGAGTCTATACAAGTAGTCATAGACATAGCGTGCAAAATAAGTTCTGAGTATAATCTAGGTAACCCTAAAAACTACAGAGGGTGCATAGAACTACTTGAAAAGCATAAGTATCTTGACGCAATACTTTCTAAAAAAGTCATAGGTATGGTAGGACTTCGTAATCTACTTGTGCATGAGTACGTGGAGATAGATGAAGAAAAATTGTACCAATTCTTAGGACATTTAGATGACTTTGTACTTTTTGGGCTGGCAATGAAAGAGCATTTAGACTAAAGTTACTACAAATAGATAAAGAATATGTTGGGTATTACGAATCCAACAACAATAACTTCAAAATAGCCATACGCATAAACACTCCATTTTTAACTTGCGTGAGTACTTTACAACGAGGGTCTTCTAGCATTTCGTCACTTATGTCTATGTTTCGCATGACGGGTGCTGGGTGCAGGAGTAAGATGTCTCGTTTTCCCATACGTTCTTTTGTGATGCAGTATTGTTTCGCATAGTCGTCATAGTCTTCAAAAAGTTCTTTTTCATGACGTTCAAGTTGGGCTCTAAGTGACATGATGACATCTACTTTATCCATGACATCTTCTAGGTTTTTGTATTTTTGCAAATCTCCATTTGACGATGAGGACTCTGGCATAAACTGTTTAGGAGCTACAAGTACCACATTCATGCCCATACGCGTAAACAAACGTATGCCAGAACTTGCCACTCTTGAACTTACTATGTCACCTACTATGGCGATGGTCTTGCCTTTGACATCTCCATCAAAATGTTCAATCATGGTAAAGAGGTCAAGTAAGGCTTGGGTAGGGTGCGCGTAGTTGCCTGCTCCTGCATTTATGACAGGACTTTTTTGCATGTCTGCTAGTATCTGTGGTGTAGCATTTTCGCTGTGACGCACTATGATGCCATCAGGCTCCATCGCACAGAGGTTTGCAAAGGTATCTTCTAAACTTTCCCCTTTTTTGGCTGAAGATCTAGAGGGGTCAAGGTGTACCACAGAAGCACCCAAACGTTTAGCAGCTACCTCAAAAGAAGATCTTGTGCGTGTAGATGCTTCAAAAAAAAGAGTGATAAGGAGTTTGTCGTTAAGTAATTGTGCTGGACGATGTGACTTGAAAGATTTAGCATCGCTAAGAAGTTGAGCTATCTGTGCATCTGAAAAATCGTTTGTGTCTACTAGGTGTTGCAT
>CAYXTZ010000055.1:0-9088 GCA_964468535.1 uncultured Sulfurovum sp. | reverse complement strand
CAATCATAGAATAATTAACTAAAATACTAGAAAGGAATTATCATGGAAGAAAAAATAGAAAAAATAGTTGAAAAAATAAAGTTCTCTACACAGATAGATGAGTCGGATAAGCCATTGATTTTAGAAAAAATAGAAGAATGGCGTAGTGAAAAAGCTGCTATTTCTGATTTGACAAATACATTGGAAGAGTGGTGGTTTAAAGTTGAACCTATCTTTGCAGAGATGGGACTAGTTTAGCAGTGGAACTTCATACACAATATACCTACGAAAAAAAGTGGCTTAAAACTTCAGAAAAAGAGTCCCTTCGTATGATACTTGAGGAAATGCCAGATACTGATGCTAGCGCTACACTGTCCTACATAGTGGCTGAGACCAATAAGGGGAAAACAATTACTCTAGGTGAGTGTCGTTTTAAAAATATCCTAGCTATAAACCCTAATAAGCAACTTCAAGTAAATGTAGCCCTTTCGACTTAGCTCTAGGACAAAGCTTCTCTTCTTTATGCTCTGCCAAGGCATCAGCAATATCACTCAAACTAAGTTCCCCTCTACCCAGTGTAAACAAAGCACCCGCAATATACCGAACCATGTACCTCAAAAACCCCTCACCCACAACTTTTATACAATAAACCTCATTGCCAAAGGTCAAAGGTGGGGCTTGCACTATTTGACAACTCACAATAGTCCGAAAGGTTGAGTTCATTGTACTGTCTCGTTTGGCAAAGCTATAAAAATCATGTTCTCCAATGAATAGTTTACAAGCTTCTTGCATAAGTGCTATATCTAGTGATGTAGTGGGGATGTGTGCTACCGTGTCATTGAGTACGGGGTTGTGTATGCTGTCTGTACAGAAGTAATAGTGATACTCTTTGCTTTTGCTATCTTTATTTGGATTGAACTCTTTAGTAGAGGATTCACAGCCTAAAATGCGTATATCATCAGGCAAGAGTGAATTCATACCAAGTAGAAGTTTTTCTGATGCTATGACTAGAGGAATGGTGATTTTTATCACTTGACCTTGTGCGTGTACACCTGCATCGGTTCTACTTGCTGTGGTGATAGTGCAGTCTTTGGACTTGCATATTTTTTGTACCATTTTCTGGATAATTGCTTGTATAGTGGGCTTTGCTTCGCCTTCACCTATCTCTTGCCAGCCGTAGTAGTGTGTGCCTTTGTATGAAACTATGAGACGATGGTAGTACATGATTATCGTGTTGCTTCTAAAAATGTTAAGACTCTCTCTTTAGTGTAGTCATGAAAAGGGTTCCATCTTTGTCTCAATAGAGAGGCAGAAGAGGTTTGTAGCAGAGCAGTTTCACCGTAGATGGCGAGGTGTCCTAGCTGTATACCTGGACTTTTGGGTGCATCTTCATTTCCATAGAGTGGGTCGTTGGGGCTTATGGGCATGGCTAGATGAGAGAGGGAGTAGAGACCCTTTGCCCACTTATGGCGAAGTGTCTTGATGGGTTTATGATTGACTATTTGTTCTACTGTACGGTTTTTAGTATGCATGTTGCTTATGAGTTCAAAAGTGTAGTTTTCGTTTGTTGCTGTGTCTCTTAGTGTCTGTATATCTATATTTTTACTGTCTTTTATGAGGTGATTTCGGCTAAAGTTGTGGTTTATGTCAAAAAGTACTAAAGTGTGTTTATTTTTACTATGTTTGTTTGTTGGCAATCGTTCAAAAAGCTTAGTCACTACAGCAGGTACAGAAACAGTACTGTCTACTATGGAAGAAAAGCTAAGCACAGGAGGGAAAGTTTTTGTACTTTGACGCTCATCAAGTGCGTCAAAGAGTTCTTCTACTTCTTTAGCTAAACGAAAGACTTGGTCTCCAGCATTTACAGCAAAAGAGCCGTATTTAAAAGGGTCAAATTCTGGGTTGAGTGAGTTCCACTCTAGTTTGGGTAGACCTAGCACATGCCCCACACGACTCTGCCAAATAGCCAGAGGGGCTGCTGCACTTACGCCCATAGCAGGAGAGTAGAAGACAAGAGAGTGTGGCATTCTTAAGCTAGACTTGTTTTCCATGGCTTTAAGTGTATAGTGCAGTGCTAAAGGAGCACCTGTAGAGTAGCCCATGATGTGTATGGGTTTTGTACCCACTTTTTCTTCTAAATAACGCATGCCTAGGTTTAGCACAGCAGCCATCTCTTCCCATTTCATATTTCTAAGCCCTGAGGGTATGGTACCGTGTCCAGGTAGCCTTAGCCCTACAACATAAAAACCATTTTTGTGTAAGTACTTGGCTTGCTGGCGTAGACTATAGGGGGAGTCTGACATACCATGTAAGAGAAGTACCGCTCCTTTTGGTTCTTTGGGACTCAGCACAAAACTTTTGTTCCATTGTGTGTTCCAACGTCTTGGGTCTGAGAGACTATTTTTAGTGTATCTGTTGATGTGGTTTTTTTCCTGTATAGGTATTTTGTCGTAGATGTGAGTTTCTAGTTCCTTAAAAAGTTTCTCTTCTAGTTTAAGATACTCTGGAAATGTTTGAACATTATGTTGTGAAGTAAATTCATTTTTTAAAACACTGGTATGCCAAGTAGAAAGTGTAGGCAAAGAATTCATATAGAGGTAAAAAGCCACAAGACCTACAAATACTGTGCCTATAGAAGTAAGTATGAGTATCCTGTATATTTTTTTAAATGACCACCAAGGTATCTGTACCCAGTAACTTTTACGATAACTCATCTTAGACCTTTGAGATATGTTTAGTAGATACTATAGCGAACATAAAATATAAGACGGGTTTTTTTGTTTGGAAGTGGGTAGTCTTTATACGCGAGCTTAATGACTTTTAAAGTATTGTTGTCTAAAGCAGAGTAGCCTATGCGTGTTTTGAGCCTTAGTCCTGAAATGTCGCCATTTGGATGTAAGTAAAATGACACTACATTTGTGCCTTGTTGTCTAGTTTGTATGGCAACTTGTGGGTAGCCATTTCGGGAGAGTGTACCTTGGGTGATTTGGTGTATGGTGTTTAGGTTGTTGCGTATGTACTTTTTTTGTGTTGGGGTATAGGTGTTAAACTCACTGCCATACAGTTCTTTTATGATACGCTCACCATAGTTACCCCCAGCAGAAGTACGTTTAGGCTGTGAGGGAAACATCGAGGTACCTGAACCCATGAGCATATTGGCTAGAGGGTCATTAGAACGTTTTTTAGGTCTTTGTTTGGCGACATGCCTTTTTTTGATAGGTTTCTTTTTGATAGGTTTCTTTTTTGTAAGCTCTTTCTTTTTGGGTTTTTTCTTCACTACTTTTTTGACGGGTTTTTCAACTACCTTGCTCTCATTGTTTTCTTCCGTACTTTTAGTAGCAAATGTTTTTATGCTTTCATCTAGTATAGTCCGCTTAACAACTTCTATTTCAGATACAGGTGTTACTTTCTTTTCAAGTTTAGGTTTTACAGGAGGAGGCGTGATGACAGGTTTTGGTATAGGTTTTGGTTTTGGAGCAGGGGGTGGGGTGAGCATTTGTTGTAGATTTAGACTTATCTTTTTTTCTTTTTCCTGATGAGGGAAAAATGTAATATCTTTAAAATTTGTGGTCAAGAGCCACCAAATGAGTAAATGCAACAACAAGGAGAGTATTACACCTATAACTATTCGCTTGATGGTACTCTCCTCGTATGATGTCTAAGTGCGGATGCTGTATAATCCTTAGGGAACGTCTAGTATTATACATAATGAGGATTAATAAACATGACAGATAATAAAACTTATGATAAAAGCATAGAAGCGTTTAAAGAAGCATATAAAGTAATACCTGGAGGTGTTGACTCACCTGTGCGGGCATTTTCAGGTGTGCTAGGAACACCACCTTTCATCGAACGTGGTGAAGGTGGCCATCTTATAGACATAGATGCTAACAAGTACATCGACTTTGTTCAAAGTTGGGGGCCTCTTATCTTTGGTCATTGTGATGGGGACATCGAAGCTTCAGTCATAGAAGCCGTTAAACGTGGGCTTAGTTTTGGAGCACCCACTACAGTAGAAACTGACCTTGCAAATGAGATAGTAGGTCTTTTTGACAGTATAGACAAGGTTCGTTTCGTAAGCTCTGGTACAGAAGCGGTGATGTCTGCCATCCGTTTAGCACGTGGAGTGACAGGGCGAGACAACATCGTCAAGTTTAAAGGCTGTTACCATGGACACTCAGACTCACTGTTGGTCGAGGCTGGTTCAGGTCTTGCAACATTTGGTACGCCATCAAGCCCAGGCGTACCAAGAGATCTTACAAAACACACACTTTTAGCGACATACAACGACATAAACTCAGTACTTAAATGTTTTGAAGACTCTCCCGATGGTATCGCTTGCGTTATCATAGAACCTATCGCTGGTAATATGGGACTCGTTCCTGCAGATGAAGTTTTTTTAGAGGAGTTAAGATACCTTTGCACAAAGCATGGGGCATTGCTCATTTTTGATGAGGTAATGTCTGGGTTTAGAGCCTCACTTAAAGGTGCTCAGGGTATTTCTAAAGTCAAACCAGACATGCTAACACTTGGTAAAGTTATAGGGGCAGGTATGCCTGTGGGTGCTTTTGGTGCATCTGCGGAAATAATGTCTCACTTGTCTCCAGAAGGCCCTGTGTATCAAGCAGGTACACTCTCAGGTAATCCAGTAGCAATGGTGGCAGGACTTACAAGCATTAAAAAACTAAAAGCAAACCCTTCTTTGTATGTGGAGTTTGCTATGAAATCTAAAAAGCTTGTAGATGGTTTCCAAAAAGCAGCAGCGGCTGTAGGTGTGCCGATGGTCACAGATGTTAGAGGGTCTATGTTTGGATTTTTCTTTTCAGATAAGCCAGTAAAAAATATGGAAGATGCAGATGCAAATGACACAAAAATGTTTGCAAAGTTTCATAAAGGCATGTTAGACCGTGGTGTGTATTTGGCTTGCTCATCGTATGAAACTGGGTTTATCTGTACAGAAACTACAGACGACATGATAGATGAGGCTATAGAAGCTGCGTATGAGACGATGGCGGAGATTGTAAGATAATGAAAGAAGAAACACCAAAAATAAAAAAATTAGTCAACGCTGCTGATGGGCTAAGTCTAGGTATTTCCATCGTTGTAGCTGTGCTTATAGGTGTTGGGATAGGCATAGGGCTACAAAAACTCACGGGTGCATGGTGGACACTATTTATAGGTGTATTTATAGGCGTGGGGGCTGCTATATCTAATGTATATAAAGCCTATACTAAACAGAAAAAAGTCTTAGATGAACTGGCAAAAGACCCTCGCTATAGCTACAAAGCTAACCAAGAACTACAAAAGAAGTATGACAAAGAAGATGATGAATAAACTTACCTTACAAATGCTAAAAGCTCTTGTTATAGTGGATGTTGTAGTGATATTACTTTCTGTAATATTTTTTGACATTAAATTACTTTGGAACACGCAGATTGGGTTTATTTCAGCTTCTTTAGTTATGTTGGCTTCTATGAAAAGTTATAAACGTATGGTAGATGCTAGAGTAGAGCATAATGTCATTACTTATGATGATTCTAAAGATGTCATAGACCAACTTGAAGACCCCTATGACTTGTATGGTGAAGATGCCATAATCCAAGAAGAAGACTTAGTGGAAGTAGTGAAAGAAGAACGTAAAAAATCTAAAGATGGACGAACACTCATCCAGATACTCAAAGACACTGGAGCTGCACTTTCTGTATATCGTTTGGGTGCTTATGTAGTATTGATACTTGGTTTTTTATATCTAAACCGTCATGGATACCTGATGATACCTGCATATATTTTGGCACTTTCTATCCCTATGTTGGTAGTGGTTTTTGTGTTACTGTCCAACAAAGAAAGTGAAAGAGAAGACTAGAAACTTTAAGTGTGACACTAGTGAAAATACAGGAGTAGTGCATGACAAAAAGACCAAGACTTAATTTGGATGGATTTCATCATACTCTTACGCCATATCTTTCCCAAATTTTGCTTTAAGTTTAGCTAGTTTTGGGGGAATAGCTGCATTGCAATACCCTTGCATGGGGTTTTGACTGTAATAGTCTTGGTGATACTCTTCTGCCTTGTAGTACACATCTAAAGGCTCTATGCTTGTTACTATCGGATCAGTGTAGTCACTTTGTGCAGCTTTTAGACTAGCAAGTGCTGCTTCTTTACTTGCTTCATCTGTATAGAGGATGGTAGAGCGGTACTGTGTACCTCTGTCGCCTCCTTGCTGGTTGAGTGTGGTTGGATTGTGGGTGACAAAAAAGATATCTAGTAGGGTGTCTACCGTAATGATACTATCATCATAGGTGATTTTTATGACTTCTGCATGTCCTGTAGCTCCTGTACATATTTGCGTATAGCTGGGGTCTAGTGTTTCACCATTTGCATATCCACTCTCAACGTCACTTACTCCCCTAAGGGTTTCAAATACTGCTTCCGTACACCAAAAACATCCGCCACCTACTATTAGTTCTTTAAGTTCATTTTTTACCATTTGAGTATCCTATTAAATTATTATTTACTTTATTTGCTATAATAGCTAAACTATTAAAATATATCTTAACTATAGGAGTTTTATAATGAATGTAAATGTCGTTTGTCCACATTGTCTCAAAGTAAACCGTATACCAAAAAAAGAGTCTTATGCCAAAGCGAACTGTGGAGAGTGTAAAGACTCACTCTTAGAGAGTAAACCAGTAGTAGGAAATGCAAGTATTTTAGCTACATATATAGCTAACTCAGAAGTACCTGTGGTAGTAGATTTTTGGGCTCCTTGGTGTGGTCCATGTTTACAGATGGCACCACACTTTGAAAAAGCTTCCTTGTCTATGCCATTACAGGCACAATTTTTGAAAATAAACAATGATGATGAACAGACTTTGGGATCAACCTATCGTATCGCAAGTATACCAACAGTACTTATTTTTAAAGATGGAAAAGAAATAGACAGGTTCTCTGGTGCTCGTGATAGTACACAAATAGAAAGCTGGGTGAGGAAGTTTATTTAGGTATGGGAAAAATATTATTATTAGAAGATGATGTAAATCTTAATGAAACGGTGACCGAGTTTTTAGAAGAAGAGGGGCATCAGGTGGTTTCAGTGTACGATGGTCATGAGGCACAAGAAAAACTTTATGAAAGTAAGTATGATTTACTTCTTTTGGATGTCAATACTCCAGGTATTAATGGCTTTGATCTTTTAAAAGAAGCTAGGGCTGCAGAGGTTGTAGCCCCTGCTATTTTCATCACATCACTTGACTCAGTAGATGACCTTGAAAAAGGTTTTGAGAGCGGATGTGATGACTATATCCGTAAACCTTTTGTACTTAAAGAACTTAAAATACGTGTTGAGACATTACTAAAACGAGGTTTTTTTCACGAGACAAAAGAGTTAATAACTATTAGTGAGGGCATTCAATACAACAGTAAAAACAATGAACTTGTTATTAACAATGAAAGTGTATCGTTGGGAAAGAAAGAGTCTATGCTTATAAAACTTTTTATGCAAAATGAAGGTGAAGTACTGACACATGAACGTATTTATAAACATTTATGGGACTATGACGAAGAACCAAGCGATACAGCCCTTCGTACCTATATAAAAAACCTTAGAAAAATGATAGGGAAGGAATGTATTGTCAGCATCAAAAAACAAGGTTACAAATTCATTACTTCTTAGTGAAAAAAAGTCACTCTTTAGGTTTCTAGTACTCTATATGGCTATATGGTTGCTATTGATTACCGTATTTTCTATTTACTACTATCAAAGTAAAGAGAAGTTGATGCTTGCTGAACAGAGAGCATTTCTTACTAAATATGCCTATATACAAACAAAACGTCTTAAAGTACTTCATCATTTTTTTGATGAACGTAGAGAATACCCCCGTGATTCACGTTTCAATTCTGCTATTTATGATCTTGAGTATATGAAGATATTTTCGCTTCTAAAAGATGAAAATATTCGCTTGAATGAAGGTGTCTATCGTGCAGGAAACTATATACATTTTGTGAAAATACTAGATAACTTTTATTTAGGCACGAAGTATTTGGTACTTGAAGTTGTTGATAATGGTTTATGGAGAAATAACGTGTGGAAAGATATTATAGGGTATGGTATTCTTAGTTTTTTTATATTTGTACTATTTGGACTCTTCTTAGCAAAACTTTTTGTGAAACCTATGAGGGATTCTATTGTTTTACTCGATAGATTTATAAAAGACACCACACATGAACTAAACACACCACTCTCAGCAATCCTTGCCAATATAGAAATGATGGATAGGACTGTTATGATAGAAAAAAATATAAAAAAATTAAATCGTATTAATATCGCAGCAAAAACAGTTTCTAGTCTTTATAATGATTTAACGTATTTAACACTTGAACAGGAAAAAGTTAACAAAGATGAATACATTGAATTAAAAAAACTCATACAGAACAGAACAGAATATTTTAATATTCTTGCTCAGTCAAAAAATATTGAGTGTAACTTAGATTTAGAAGAGACAAAAATGTATGTAGATAAACGTAAAATAACTAGGGTGATAGACAATCTTATCTCTAATGCCATCAAATACAATAAGCGTAACGGTATTATAGGCATACAATTGAGAGCCAATAGCTTAATTATTTGGGATACAGGAATAGGCATAGAAGAAGAAAAGATACCTTTTATTTTTGATAGATATATTAGGTTTAACGAAAGTGAAGGAGGTTTTGGTGTGGGTCTAAGTATAGTAAAAACAATATTGGATGAATATAATATTTCAATAGACGTAGAATCAAAAGAAGCCAAAGGAACAAAGATGCTTCTATCATGGTAAAGTTTCTAATTATTATTACTTTTCTGTTTAGTGAAGGTTATGCTAAGAATGTGTATGAGAAAAATTGTGTTGCATGCCACAAAGACCTTCCTACATCACTACAAGGTATGTTTATGAACTATCTATTGGTTTATGGAGGTGAAAAAAACTTGAAAGCAGGGCTTAAACATTATTTAAAACAGCCCTCAAAACATATAACAGTTATGTCCAACTTGTTTGTGGAAAATTATGGGATAAAAGAAAAAACCATATTAGATGATGTAATGTTAGATGAAATATTAGATATTTACTGG
>CAYXTZ010000054.1:2372-9313 GCA_964468535.1 uncultured Sulfurovum sp. | reverse complement strand
TATGGCCATGGTATGACAAAACTACTTGCCACCTCGGTACAAAATGCGAAAGCAAATGAAGCAACAGTCTTTGGCTACTATGTAAAAGACCCTGAACGTTATGGTGTAGCAGAGTTTGATGAAAATGGCAAAGTCACATCACTTGAAGAAAAACCTACAAATCCTAAAAGTTCGTATGCTGTAGTTGGTCTTTACTTTTACCCCAATGATGTTATAAAAAAAGCAAAATCTGTCAAACCTTCAGACCGTGGTGAACTAGAGATTACAACGCTTAATCAAGACTATCTAAATGAGGATAGACTCAAGGTTGAACTCATGGGCAGAGGTTATGCTTGGCTTGATACAGGAACACATGAAAGCCTTTTAGAGGCTTCAAATTTCATACAAACCATTGAAAACCGTCAAGGACTAAAAGTAGCTTGTATCGAAGAGATTGCTTATGAAATGGGTTATATTTCTAAAGAGAAACTTTTAGAACTTGCACAACCTCTAAAGAAAAACCAATATGGTCAATACCTTATAAAACGTGCAAATGAGGGAGTAATAGCTCGATGAATTTCATACGCACAAATATACCAGATGTCATCATCTGTGAGCCAAGCATCCATGGAGATGAAAGAGGCTACTTCATAGAAACATTTAGGCAAGATAAATTAGAAGAATTCCTTGGATACACTATCAATTTTTGTCAAGACAATGAGTCTAAAAGTTCACGTGGAGTTTTAAGAGGCTTACATTATCAGCTTCATCCTTGTGCTCAAACAAAACTTGTACGGGTCATACAAGGCTCTGTCTTAGATGTGGCCGTAGACATTAGAGAAGGAAGCCCTACATTTGGCAAACACATAGCCGTAGAGTTATCTGCTAGCAATAAAAAACAACTTTTTGTTCCTCGTGGATTTGCACATGGATTTGTAGTCTTGGAAGACGATACTATCTTTGCTTACAAAGTAGACAACTACTATAGCCCAAAAAATGACAGAGGTATTTTATTTTCAGATAAAGCACTTCAGATTGATTGGCACATATCTCATAATGAACTACAACTTTCAACTAAAGATACTAAGCAGCCAAAACTAGCAGAGGCACATGATCTCTTTAATTATAGTGTAAATTATTATGTCTAACATACTAGTAACAGGGGCTAACGGACAACTAGGTTCAGAACTTCAAGAAGAAGCAAAAAAAGAAACTTTAAATGATTTTCATTTTTTCTTTACAGATAAAGAAACCTTAGACATAACGAATAAAAAATCATTACAACACTACATCAAAACTAATGCAATTGATACTATCGTCAACTGTGCCGCCTACACAGCAGTTGACAAAGCAGAAACAGATGAGGAAAATGCAGATAAAATAAACCACCTTGCAGTAAAATATTTAGCTGAAATCTCAAAAAAAGATACTATTAAACTCATACATATTTCTACAGATTATGTATTTGATGGTACAAATAATACGCCTTATGTAGAAAGTGATAAGACAAACCCAAATGGCGTGTACGGGAAAACCAAACTAGCTGGTGAAAAAGCTTTACAAATCATAAACCCAAAAAATGCAATTATCATACGTACTTCATGGGTCTATTCAAATTATGGAAGTAACTTTGTAAAGACAATGTTACGTTTAGGAAAAGAAAGAGATTCTCTCGGTGTTATTTTTGATCAGATTGGAACGCCCACCTATGCAAAAGATTTAGCCCATACCATTCTCAATATCATACCAAAAATTCAAAGTAATACTGTAGAAATCTATCATTATTCAAATGAAGGTGTCTGTTCATGGTACGATTTTGCAAAAACCATATTTAACTCAAACAATATAGAATGCCAAGTAAACCCTATAGAAACCAAAGAATATCCTACTCCAGCAAAACGTCCACACTACTCTTTGCTTAACAAATCAAAAATAAAGAATTGTTTTCATATTTGTATCCCATATTGGAAAGATAGTCTAACAGAATGTCTGCATAAGTCGCAAGTATAATCTTGACTTAAAGTTTTATTTTTGTTACACTTCATCATAGATAAAGGACATACTTTGAGGCTAAAGGACATAAAACACTCTTGCGTAATGGTAGTAATATTTCTATTTACTGCAAATGCATATAGTAATATAATTCGCATCATGCCTTTAGGTGACTCCATTACGCTTGGTTACCCTACATCTGATGGATACCGAAATAATTTATGGTATAAACTCCAAGAGACAAACTATAATATCGATTTTGTTGGTTCACAAAACAATGGAAGTGCTACAAATCCTTCTTTTGACATTAACCATGAAGGCTATGGCTTTTTTAAAACATTTGATTTGGCAGAAATTATCTACGATAAACTAGAAGAAAATCAAGCTGACGTCATTTTATTACATGCGGGTAGCAATGATGTGTCTCCTACACAAGGTGTAAATTCTAGCTCCATCTCAGGACTAGAAGACATACTCAACGAAATAGACTATTATGAAATAGCTTACACTCACCCAATCACTGTCCTTCTTGCCACCATTATTGATAGGAGATCATCCCATAGTACCGTTACTGCCTATAATAATAATTTGAAAAACATGGCACAAAGACGTATTGATAATGGCGATAAAATCATTTTTGTCAGCATGAAAAATGATGCTAACCTGCAAGTTTCTGATTATGCAGATGCTACCCATCCAAATAGTAGAGGGTATGCCAAAATGGCAACTGTTTGGTTCGATGCCCTCCAGCCCACACTAGAAACACTACATATCCCAAATCCACTCATACAACCATTCGTTGAACGCTTTTATACAACAATTCTAGACAGACCTGGCAAAAGTACTGGTATAGACTATTGGGTAAGGGGGCTAGACAGAGAAACTCTTGCCGCGGCAAATATTGCTAGAGGCTTCATATTTTCTGATGAATTTGAGGCAAGAAATTTAGATAATGTTAGTTTTATAGAAATACTTTATTCTGGATTCTTTGACAGAACTCCTGATGATAATGGTCTAAATTATTGGGTTCAAAAACTTGATGATGGTGAAACAAAATTTACAGTACTTAATGGTTTTTTATACTCTCAAGAGTTTCATTTATTGGCACAATCATATAATATTTTAACCATTTTTCCTTCAGAATTTTTTGTCTCACGATTTTACACAAAAGCACTGGAACGCACTCCAGAAGAGGAAGGGTTTAGCTATTGGGCAAATCAGCTACAAACAGACAAAAGCACAGCCAGCGATATAGCAAAAGCTTTCTTTTTTTCTGAAGAATATATCAATAAAAATGTAACTAACGAGACTTATCTTCTTACTCTCTATCGTACGCTCTTAGATAGAGAAGCTGATTTAGGTGGACTCTCCCAATGGACTTTAAAACTAGAAGAAGGTCTTTCTAGGGAAGATGTACTCAATTCTTTTATTAAATCTCCCGAATTTAAAAACTTATCCAAAAGTTATAATATTCGTCTCTAGCAACATGTTAAAAGTGATATTTAGATAAACTTATACTAATATTAAAGTATAAAGGTCTATCAATGACGAATATTATATTGTGTGGCGGTTCAGGTACAAGACTATGGCCCATTAGCCGTACACTAATGCCAAAACAATTTGTAAAACTCTTTGACAATAAATCACTCTTTCAGCTTACTGTTGAACGTAATGAATCAACTTGCAAGCAACAATTTATCGTATCTAATGCAGAACAATATTTTTTAGCGCTGGACCAACTAGAAGAACTCTCTTCACGAAATAATAAATTTTTACTAGAACCCATTGGACGCAATACAGCACCAGCTATCGCACTTGCATGCTTTGCACTGGAAGCAGAAGAGGTAGTACTTGTTTCATCTTCAGACCATCTCATAAAAGATGAAAGTGCCTATAAAAATGTATTGTTGAAAGCTGAGACCCTGGCAGAGCAAGGTTCATTAGTAACTTTTGGGATAACTGCCGAATATCCAGAAATAGGCTATGGATACATAGAATCAGAGGGAGAAAATGTTAAGGCATTTCATGAGAAACCAGATATTATCACTGCACAGAAATACGTTGATGCAGGTAATTTTTACTGGAACTCAGGTATATTTTGTTTTAAAGCGGGTGTTTTCCTAGAAGAGTTAAAATGCTATTCCCCTCATATTTTTGATGCATCAAAACTTGCATACGAAAATGCTAAAGATGATGAGATGCTTAGAATATCTCATGATGACATGGCTGCTATACCAGAAGACAGTATAGACTATGCTGTTATGGAAAAAAGTAGCAAAGTAAAAGTGGTGGCTGCAAATATTGACTGGTCAGACCTTGGTAGCTTTGACGCACTTTCAGCAGAGTTCCCAAAAGACAAAAATGGCAATAGTATCAATGAAAACCTCATTGCAATCAACTCTAAAAATAACTTTGTTTACGGTAAAGAGAGACTCATATCGTTAGTTGGTATTGATGATTTAATTGTAGTAGATACTCCTGATGCCTTACTTATTAGTAAAAAAGGGGATTCCCAAAAGATAAAAGATATTGTCAAGGAGCTCAAAGGCAGAGATAGCGACTTACACCACATCCACCTTACTGCCCATCGTCCATGGGGAACGTATACTGTATTAGAAGATGAACCAAAGTACAAAGTAAAACGTATCGTTGTCAAACCAGGTAAAAGACTCTCTTTGCAAAAACATTTTCACAGGTCGGAGCACTGGATAGTCGTTTCAGGAACTGCCACAGTAACTGTAGGAGATGAAACAAGACTCATACGACCAAATGAAAGTACTTACATTAAAATGGGTGAAGTACATAGACTTGAAAATGAAGGTAAAATAGATGTCGTGCTCATAGAGGCACAAGTAGGCGAATATACTGGCGAAGATGATATTGTGAGACTTGATGATGACTTTAAACGAATTTAGGCAAATAGATGACATTTAAAAGTTTAAAAGGTAATCTTAAAGCATGGTCCACCTTTGCTCCTACAAGTAGACCAAGGAAAATGCTTCAGAAAAAACTCATAAACTTTAAAACACACCTCGCAAGGTATCCTAAATTAAAACGTATTCTTCTTCATATACTTGATACTATGCCTGCCTTCAAACAAAAACTACAACTCATGGGAAGGACCCCTCAATTATCTATACATTTCAATACCTTAACCTCCGAAGATCAATTATCTCCACAAGCAAAAGATATCTATTGTAAACTTAGCAATAAAATAAATGATAATAAAGGCAATCAATAACTATGCGTATCCTTATTGACATGCAAGGCACACAATCTTCTAGTAGATTTAGAGGTATTGGGCGATACTCCCTCTCTTTATCTTTGGCTATAGCAAAGAAATATCATCATACACATGAAATTCTGTTACTTCTTAATGGTATGTTTCCTGAAACTATCGAAAAGATACAAAATGAATTTCATACATTATTGCCCACATATCATATAAAAGTATGGCAAGGATGTCAACCTGTACACTACTGTGATAATAAAAATAATGCAAGGATAGAAATTTCATCCCTCTTGCGTGATAGATATATTGCAAGTTTAACTCCTGATATTGTGCTTATGCTAAGTGCTATAGAAGGATATAATGACAATAGTGTTATTGCACCTTCTGCAATATACCCTATCCCTCATGCTGTCATTTTTTATGATGCTATACCCTTAATACAGGCGGAGAAATACATCAAACCTTTAGGTAAAGAGTTTGAAAAATACTATTATGAAAAAATTGATATTATTAAAAAGGCTTCTCTTGTCTTTGGTATTTCAAACTCTTCTTGTAAAGAAGCAAAAGATGTATTGCATATTGACAAGGAAAAAATTATTAATATCTCTTCTGCTGCAGATAAAATATTTCAGCCACATGAGTATACAGCAGAAGAAAAAGAAACCCTTAAAAATTATTTTACTATCAAAGATAAATTTTTACTTTACTCAGGTGCTACTGATGAGCGTAAAAATCATACACGTCTTATAAAAGCTTATGCTCTTCTTCCAGATACACTAAAAGGGAACTATCAGTTAGTCATTGCTGGTGGCATGCCCCTTGAAAACCATATCAACTTTAAAAAAACAATGTCAAAATGTGGATTGAAAGGTAATGATGTTATTTTTGCAGGGAGAGTCAGTGATAAAGAGCTCATTGACTTGTACAATCTATGCAACTTATATATTTTTCCTTCTTATCATGAAGGTTTTGGCTTACCTGCACTTGAAGCTATGCAATGTGGTGCAGCTACAATTGGGTCAAACACAACAAGTGTTCCAGAAGTTATAGGAAGAGATGATGCTCTTTTTGATCCATTTGACGAACAAGCAATTGCCTCTAAAATCATAGAGGTACTAGATTCAGAAGATTTTAGAGTATCTCTAAAAAAGCATAGCCTTTTACATGCAAAAAAATTCTCTTGGGAAAATAGTGCCACAAGTGTCGTCAATGGGCTAGAGTCATGGTACAAAACCTCAAAAAAAAATATATATCCTCAAAAAGATAGTCATTTCTTTATAGAAAATCTCATTGAAAATATTCACTTCATCAAATCGCAGCCCGATGATTTATGTAATATATCTCAAGCTATCTCGTATAACCATAATACACAGAAGAACAAGCAACTACTTATTGATATTTCTGAACTTGTACAAAAAGATGCAAAAAGTGGCATACAACGTGTAGTCAGAAGCATTCTTAAAGAACTACTTATCTCACCTCCTGCAGGCTATACAGTAAGAGCTATTTATGCAACAGACGATAAACAAGGTTATCTATATGCAGATACTTTTATATATGCATTTTTAGGTACAAATAATAATAACTCCACTATAGATTATCCTATCGATATTCATGCAAATGATAAATTTTTAGCTCTTGATATGTCTCCTGCTGTGCAAATATATCAGAAGCCATACTATCAAAAATTACGTAAACTTGGGGTAGAAATACATTTTATTATTTATGATATTCTTCT
>CAYXTZ010000054.1:0-2272 GCA_964468535.1 uncultured Sulfurovum sp. | reverse complement strand
AATGTCTCAATTTAAATAACATATCATGATATCAAATCAATACAATCATTTTAAAAAAATATTACACTTTGACGATACCTCTTATATAGAAGCTCTATATTTTATCTTATTAAAAAGACCTATTGACAAGCAAGCAAAAGAACAGTATTTGTATCTATTAGAAACAAAGGCTATCTCCAAAATACAGATTGCTCAAGAACTTTTCTACTCGATTGAGGGATCAAAGAAAAACCAAATAACAGGTATTTGGAAACTCAATAAATATTTCTACCGCCATGCAGCTAGATTTGAGTTTTTAAAAAAAATACATATCTACATTTTAAATAAAGTAGAAAAATATTGGATTAAAACGTACTCTCCTAAAATAATTGAAAATACTATTACTTCAAGTACTTTTACAAAAAATCAAAGAATACTACTATGCTCAAACGCCTACCCTCCAAATTTTATAGGAGGGGCGGAGATTATTGCACATCAACAGGCACTAGAACTCAAACGTCAAGGATATGATGTCACTGTTTTTGCAGGTGATTTTCATATAGATGTACCGCATTATGCTATGAAAAAAGAGCATTATGACGGTATAGATGTCTATAGAGTAAAACTTACTTTAGAGGATTTTGACGGTGCTAAAATAAATTTTATACACCCTCAAATAGAAGAGCATTTTATAGACATATTAAAAGAGTTAAATCCACATATCGTGCATATGCACAACATTATAGGACTTTCCGTGAGACTAGCTCCCCTTGCTAGGCACTATGGTGCAAAAACCGTACTCACGCTACATGATGGCTGGGGATTTTGTTACAAAAATACGATGATGCGAAATGACGGTAGTTTTTGTTCAGATTTTTCACGCTGCGAGGTATGTCAAGCATCCATTAACTCCCCTACCACAAGCAATATCCCCATGGCAATGAGACAAGACTACCTCAAGCTCTGCCTTATGGATGTTGATATATTTATCTCCCCTAGCCATTATCTACGTGAACAGTATATTCAGGCTGGGTTTGACGCCAATAAACTAAAAGTCCTTAGTAATGGTATCAATGTTGAGAAATTTCAAAAAGAGAAAACAAAATCAAAGTACATTCGATTTACTTTTATAGGTCACTTAGGCTCACATAAGGGTATACAGCTTATACTTGAGGCTCTAGCCTCCATAGAAGACAAAATAGAAATACAACTTAATATCGTAGGCGAAGGAGCACTCAGAGAGTCTTTAGAAGCGTATGTTCAAAAACACAAGCTTGTAGATAATGTACATTTTGCAGGTAAGGTAGCTAACAATGACATACCAGAAGTATTTGCAAACACCGATGTCATGATACTCCCTTCCATGTGGCCTGAAAATCAACCTGTAAGCATCACGGAAGCCTTTGCCTCACATACCCCTGTTATAGGTACAGATTTTGGTGGTATAAGCGAACTTATAGCCCATAAAGAGCGTGGTCTTCTCTTTCCTATGGGAGATATCTATAAATTAGCTAAATGCATGACCTATTTTTGTAAAAACCCAGATAGTATCCATACTTATGGTAAGAATGCCTATGAATTTATAAAAACAAAAGACTTTAAACACCAAGTCACCAATCTCATCTCTCTATACCATACCCCTACAGCACCAAACCAATATAAGCCCTTTGTTGTCTCTTGTAGTGCCGCACATATACCTCAAGATATTCACGATACCATACAAGCTATGCAGTCTGCAAAAAAAAGTATCTATTGTGTCATGGACGAATGGCTACTAGACTCTGTACAAGAACATGACTTTACCTGGGAGATAAACAAAGAGTAGGTTATTTTATTTCTATACCATACTCATCATAAATCTCACGATGATACCTAAGTGATTTTGCACCAAAACCAGAGTCACCTACAATTACACTATTAATTTTATTATTAATTATCGCTTTTATGAAAATATGTAATTGGTCGTCTTCAGATATGAGATTCCACTTTGAGATATCATGATGGAGATTCAGATTTAAAATATTTTTTTGAGATATTTTTATGTTTTTGCACAAAGAGATACACTTGTATCTTTTAAATACTTTTAATAGCTGTTCATATATTTCAACCTGAATAGATATGTTATTTACATAGTGTTCAGAAGAGTGAAACAAAACATGGTTTGTGTCCAACTCCACTTCCCCATAGGTATTTAAAAATACTATATCATCATCTATGCTCTTGATGTACTCTTGTTTTGTCCTAAACTTATCGTACACAAAAGCAAAACATTTTGATGCAATACCCTTTGGGG
>CAYXTZ010000053.1:0-9340 GCA_964468535.1 uncultured Sulfurovum sp. | reverse complement strand
TACTTGAGCTCTCCGAGCTTGTAAAAGAATTTGAAGAAAAATTTGGCGTATCTGCTCAAGCTACAGTAGTAGCTGGTGGACCAGTTGCAGGTGGAGAAGCTGCTGAAGAACAAACAGAATTTGATGTAGTTCTTACAGAAGCTGGTGAGAAAAAAATCAACGCTATTAAAGTGGTACGTGCTATTACTGGTCTTGGACTTAAAGAAGCAAAAACTGCTGTTGAAGAAGTACCTACTGTACTTAAAGAGGCTGTATCAAAAGAAGAAGCTGAAGCATTCAAGACACAAATTGAAGAAGCTGGCGCTAAGTGTGAGCTTAAATAAGTCTTTGGACTTATTTGAGACTAAGTTTTATGATTTAGTCTCAACCCATAGATATAGTTAAAAGCTATTCGGAGACATTTCATACCCTCCTCTAATAGTTTCTTTGTGTATCTAGCCCATTAGAATAGTTCTAAATAAACGATATTTAAATTAAACCATTACTACACCACTACTAAGGAAAAATATGCTAAATTCTTTGCATTCTGGTAACAGACTCCGTGTTGATTTCTCTAAAACACCAAGAGAAATAGAAATCCCAAATTTACTTCAGCTTCAACAAAAATCTTATGAAAACTTTTTAATGCTAGGGGAAAAAGACAGAAAAAACTCTACACTTGAAAGAGTTTTTAGGTCTGCATTCCCTATCCATGATCAACAAAATAGAGTGACACTTTCATATAAAAACTCTGAAATTATTAAACCCAAATATACCGTACGCGAATGTATGGAAAGAGGACTAACTTACTCTGTATCTTTAAAAATGAATATTTCCCTTACTATTTGGAATAGAGATGAAAAAACAGGTGAGAAACTAGACCCAAAAGAGATTAAAGAACAAGCAGTTTTTGTGCGCGATATTCCTTTAATGACAGAGAGAACATCATTTGTCGTCAATGGCGTTGAGAGAGTTATTGTAAATCAACTGCACCGTTCCCCTGGTGTTATTTTTAAGGAAGAAGAGGGAACGACGGTTGGTGCAGGTATGTTGTACTCTGCACAGATTATACCAGATCGTGGTTCATGGTTGTATTTTGAATATGATTCAAAAGACATCCTTTATGCACGCATTAACAAAAGAAGGAAAATCCCTGTCACTATACTTTTTAGAGCGTTGGATTACTCTAAAGATGATATTGTAAAATTGTTTTATTCAACAAAAACGATTACGATGAAAGAGAATACGTTTTTAACTAAATTTGACCCTAGTGATTTTTCTGGTAGGGCTGAGTATGATGTTAAAGATATAGATGGAAATACAGTTGTTAACGCTGGAAAACGTCTTACAAAGAAAAAAGCACAAAAACTTATTGATGATGGTCTAGAGTGGATTGAATATCCTCTTGAAGTGTTAATGGAAAGACACTTGGCAGTACCCGTGATTGACCAAGAAAGTGGCGAAGTCCTTTACGATGCTGTTGCATCATTAGATGAAATGAAATTGAAAAAAATGATTGAACAAGGTATTGAAACGATTGAAATTATCAATGACCTAGCAGAGGGAGCAGACCGTTCAATTATCAATGCTTTTGTCGCAGACCATGAATCATTAAGACTTTTGAAGCAAACAGAAGAAATAGATGATGAGAACGTGCTTTCCGCAATTCGTATTTATAAAGTAATGAGACCTGGTGAGCCAGTAACGCCTGACGCCGCTAAAGCATTCTTGAGACAACTTTTCTTTGATCCAGAAAGATATGATTTAACTAAAGTTGGTCGTATGAAGATGAACCATAAGTTAGGTCTTAATATTCCTGAGTATGCAACAGTATTGACGGCTGAAGATCTTATCAATGTTGTAAAATATCTTATCAAAGTTAAAAACGGTAGAGGTCACATAGATGACAGGGATCACCTAGGAAACAGACGTATTAGAGCCATTGGTGAGCTTCTTGGTAATGAACTTCATAATGGACTTGTAAAAATGCAAAAGGCTATTAGGGACAAGATGACCACTGTCTCTGGTACACTTGATGAGCTCATGCCTCATGACTTGGTAAACTCTAAAATGATTACAAATACTATTTTAGAATTTTTCTCTTCAGGGCAACTTTCTCAGTTTATGGATCAGACCAACCCACTCTCAGAAGTAACACATAAAAGAAGACTTTCCGCTCTAGGTGAAGGTGGTCTTGTTAAAGAAAGAGCTGGATTTGAAGTAAGAGATGTACACCCTACTCACTATGGGCGTATTTGTCCTATAGAGACGCCAGAAGGACAAAATATTGGTCTTATCAATACGCTTGCTACTTACTCTAAAGTAAATGAACATGGGTTTATTGAAGCACCTTATAAAGTGGTAAAAGATTGCCAGGTTACGGATGAAATTGTCTACATCACTGCAACACAAGAAGAAGACAAATGTATTGCTCCTGCTTCTACAGTATTGACAAAAGATGGACGTATTGAAGAAGATCTTATTGAGACAAGACTCAATGGTAACATCGAACTTAACGATGCAACACGTGTGGACTTGATTGATATTTCTCCTTTGATGATTTCTGGGTCTGCTGCTGCATTGATTCCCTTCTTGGAACATGATGATGCCAACCGTGCATTGATGGGTTCAAACATGCAACGTCAGGCAGTACCATTGCTTAAAACAGATGCACCAGTGGTTGGAACAGGTATGGAAGCCATTGTGTCTCGTGATGCCTGGGAAGCGGTAAAAGCTAAACGTGCAGGTACAGTAGAAAAAGTAGATGCTAAAAATATCTATATCATGGGTGAAGATGAAACAGGTGTATTTATTGACCATTATCCAATGGAAAAAAATATGAGAACGAACCAAAACACAACATTTACACAGACACCTATTGTAAAACTTTACGATAAAGTTGTAGTAAAACAAGTGATTGCAGATGGTGCAAATATGGATCAAGGTGAGCTTGCTATTGGTAAAAATATTATGGTTGCATTTATGCCTTGGTACGGATATAACTATGAAGATGCGATTATCATTTCTGAGAAAATTTTAAGAGAAGATACCTTTACATCTGTGCATACTTACGAAAAAGAAGTAGAAGCTAGGGAGCTTAAGCATGGTACAGAAGAAATAACAAGAGATATCCCTAACATTCGTGAAGATGAGCTTCTTCACTTAGACGAATCGGGGATTGTTGAACTTGGTACTTATGTAAAACCAGGGATGATTCTTGTGGGCAAGGTCTCTCCAAAAGGTGAGATTAAACCAACTCCAGAAGAGAGACTCTTGCGAGCAATTTTCGGTGAAAAAGCAGGTCATGTGGTAAACAAATCATTGTATTGTCCAGCGTCTATGGAAGGTGTGGTTGTTGACATCAAAGTCTTTACTAAAAAAGGCTACGAAAAAGATGCACGTGCCATTCAAGCGTATGAAGAAGAGAAAGCTATTTTAGATGGAGATCATCATGATCAGCTTCTTATGATAGATAGAGAGTCTATTTTACGTATTTCAAATTATCTTGCAAAACAAGAGTTGGTTGATGGTGTGACTGTAAGTGAAATTGAGTATAAATCAGGAAATAAAATCCCTGAAGGGACGATAAAAGAGATTAATAGATTTGCCCTTGGTGGCGTAGTTCAGTCATTCTCTGAAGAAGTTCAAAAAGAGTTTGAGTCACTGAAAAATTATTTCTTAAAACAAAAAAAGAGACTTAAAACTGAACATGAAGAGAAGTTGACTGTTCTTGAAAAAGACGATATTTTGCCATCTGGCGTAACAAAATTAGTGAAGATTTATATCGCTACAAAGCGTAAGCTTAAAGTGGGAGATAAAATGGCAGGGCGTCACGGAAATAAAGGTATTGTTTCTAACATCGTTCCAGAGATTGACATGCCATATATGGAAGATGGGAGACCTGTTGAGATTATCTTGAATCCACTAGGAGTTCCTTCCCGTATGAATATCGGACAAATTCTTGAGGTACACCTTGGTTTAGTAGGTAAGAGGTTGGGTGAACAGATTCAAGAGATGTTTGATGCAAAACAAGAAAATTTTGTTAAAGAACTTAGAAGTAAAATGATTGAGATAGCAGATGTTGCTAAACTTATGAATGCAAAAGAGCTTCTTGGTAATATGTCTGATGATGACCTCTTGAAGCATGGTCGAGATTGGTCAACAGGTGTAAAATTTGCAGCCCCTGTATTTGAGGGTACAAATCAAGAAGAATTTGATAAATTATTTGCACTTGCTAAAATTGATGCTGATGGTAAAATGAAACTCTTTGATGGAAGGACGGGCGAGCAGATGATTGAACGTGTGAATGTTGGGTATATGTATATGCTTAAACTTCACCACTTAGTGGATGAAAAAGTACACGCTCGTTCAACGGGACCTTACTCTCTTGTGACGCAACAGCCAGTGGGGGGTAAAGCACTCTTTGGTGGGCAGAGATTTGGAGAAATGGAAGTGTGGGCATTAGAAGCCTATGGTGCGGCACATATTCTTAAAGAGATGCTTACTATAAAATCGGATGATGTTGAAGGTAGAGCTAGAGCCTACAGAGCCATCACAAAAGGTGAATCTGTCCCAGAGTCAGGTGTACCAGAGACTATGTTTGTATTAACTAAAGAGCTTCAAGCACTTGGGCTTGATGTAGATTTATATGAGAGTAAAAAAGAAGTGGAGGGTAACAATGAGTAAGCTTTTAGAAGATTTAACGCTAATTGATTTAAACAGTGAAGAGAGACCAAAGGACATAGCAGCATTAAAGCTAGGTGTTGCGAGTCCAGAAAAAGTACTTTCATGGTCATACGGCGAAGTAAAAAAACCTGAGACTATTAACTACAGAACACTAAAGCCTGAACGTGATGGACTTTTTTGTGCAAAAATATTTGGTCCCATTAGAGATTATGAATGTCTTTGTGGTAAATATAAAAAGATGCGTTACAAAGGGGTTGTGTGTGAAAAATGTGGTGTTGAAGTCACAAGCTCAAAAGTAAGACGAAACCGTATGGGACACATTGACCTTATTGCTCCAGTGGCACACATCTGGTATGTATCTTCATTGCCGTCACGTATTGGTACATTACTTGGTGTAAAGATGAAAGACCTTGAGCGTGTACTGTACTATGAAGCATATATTGTAAAAAATCCAGGTGAAGCATCTTATGATAGTGAGGGTTTAAACCCTCTTGTAAGGTTTGATGTATTAAATGAGGAACAATATCAGCAAATAGCGCAACGTTTTGGTGACACTGGACTTGATGCAAGAATGGGAGGTGAAGTCATCCAAGAGCTTCTTGCAGATCTTGACCTTGTAGATATGTTTGCGCAACTAAAAGAAGACATTCAGGCAACTAAATCTGAAGCAAAAAGAAAAACAATTGTAAAAAGACTTAAGGTAATTGAAGCATTTTTACACTCAGGAAACAGACCAGAGTGGATGATGCTAACACAGCTTCCAGTACTTCCACCAGATTTGAGACCGCTTGTAAGTCTTGACGGTGGTAAATTTGCCGTTTCTGATGTAAATGACTTGTATAGAAGGGTTATCAACCGTAATCAACGTCTAAAAAGACTTGTGGAACTTGACGCACCAGAAATTATCGTTAGAAATGAAAAGCGTATGCTACAAGAAGCAGTAGATGCGTTATTTGACAATGGTAGACGTGGAAATGCTGTAAAGGGCGCTAATAAGAGACCACTGAAGTCACTCTCTGAAGTGATCAAAGGTAAACAAGGGCGTTTCCGTCAAAACCTTCTTGGTAAACGTGTTGACTTTTCTGGGCGTTCTGTTATTGTTGTTGGTCCTGACTTACGTATGGACCAATGTGGACTTCCTAAGATTATGGCAATTGAACTCTTTAAGCCTCACCTAATGGCAAAACTTGAAGAAAAAGGCTATGCGACTACACTTAAGCAGGCCAAAAAAATGATTGAAAAGAAAGAAAATGAAGTATGGGAGTGTTTAGAAGAAGTGGTTGAAAACTACCCTATCTTGCTGAACCGTGCACCGACACTTCACAAACTTTCTATTCAGGCCTTCCACCCAAGACTTATCGAAGGCAAAGCGATTCAATTGCACCCACTTGTATGTTCTGCATTTAATGCCGACTTTGATGGTGACCAAATGGCTGTACACATACCACTTTCAGATGAGGCTATTGCTGAAGCAAAAGTGTTGATGTTGGCTTCTATGAATATCTTACTTCCAGCTTCAGGTAAAGCGATTGCTGTACCTTCACAAGATATGATTCTAGGGCTTTATTACCTAACGCTAGAGAAGAATGATGTCAAAGGTGAAAATAAACTTTTTGCCAATGTAGAAGAAGTTGAGATTGCATTTGATCAAAATGCACTTGATCTGAACGCTCGTATTAGAACAGTGATTGACGGACGTATTACTAAATCAACAGCGGGTAGATTGATTTTAAAATCAATCATTCCTGATTATGTACCTGAAAAATACTGGAATAAAATTTTAAAGAAAAAAGATATTGGGGCTTTAGTTGACTATATCTATAAAATAGGTGGTGTCTCTGAAACTGCTGGATTCCTCGATAATCTTAAGGATATGGGTTTCAAGTATGCTACTAAAGTGGGTGTTTCCATCTCTATAGATGACATTAAAATTCCTGAACTTAAAGTAGGGCGTGTTATTGAAGCCAAAACAGAAGTAAAAGAAATTCAAAGACAATTTGGAGCAGGCTTACTGACTGATCAGGAGCGTTATAACAAAATTATCGATATTTGGACAGATGCGAACAATGCTATCGCAGAGGGGCTTATGACTCTTATTAGGGCTGATAAAGATGGTTTTAACTCAGTACATATGATGGCTGACTCAGGGGCTAGAGGTTCTGCCGCACAAATACGTCAACTCTCAGGCATGAGGGGGCTTATGGCAAAATCTGATGGGTCTATTATTGAGACACCAATTACGTCTAACTTCCGTGAAGGTCTAAATGTACTTGAATACTTTATTTCAACGCATGGAGCTAGAAAAGGTCTTGCCGATACAGCACTTAAAACTGCCAATGCGGGTTACCTAACTAGAAAACTCATTGATGTTGCACAAAATGTGAAGATAGCAGTGACAGATTGTGGTACACATGAAGGTGTTGAAGTATCTGATATTGTTGTGGGAAATGAGATGATTGAACCACTTTCTGATAGAATATATGGTCGCGTGTTAGCAGAAGCTATCATTGATCCTATTACTTCTGAAGTCCTTGTATCTGAAGGTACAATGATTGATGAAGAGACAGCGTCACGTGTTCAGGATGCAGGTGTGCGTTCTGTAGTGATTAGAGCTCCCTCAACATGTAAGGCAGCAAAAGGTATTTGTGCAAAATGTTATGGTCTTAATATGGCAGATAATAAAATTGTAAAACGTGGTGAGGCAGTAGGTGTTATTGCAGCTCAATCTATTGGTGAGCCAGGAACACAACTGACACTTCGTACTTTCCACACGGGAGGAACGGCCACTGCTGGAAAAGAAGAACGTTCTGTTATCGCAACAAAAGAAGGGTTTATCAGATACTACAACTTGAATGTATATAAAAATACAGAAGGTAAGCTCATTGTTGCCAACAGAAGAAATGCAGGTATCCTTTTGGTTGAACCCAAAATAAAAGCAGTAGTATCAGGTACAGTTTCTGTAGTTGTGACACATGATGAAATTGTGGTTTCGGTCATGGCTAAAGGGAAAGATGAAGTAAAATACAATCTTAGAAAATCTGATGTTGCAAAATCAAATGAACTTGCAGGTGTTGCAGGTAAAGTTGTAGGTAAGCTTTTCTTGCCATTGCAAGATGGTGATCAGGTAGAAGAGGGTGACTCTATTGTTGAAGTGATTAACGAAGGGTGGTCAGTACCATCACGTATCCCTTTTGCATCTGAACTTAAGGTTGAAAATGGTGCTCCTGTAACTCAAGAAGTAATTTCTGAGTCCAAGGGAACCATAAAATTCTTCTTGCTTAAAGGAGATTACCTTGAACCAACTGATAAATTTAAATCAGGAGTGAATGTAGATGAAAAAGGTCTTTTTGCTGTAATTGTAGATGAAAACAATAGAGAGGCTGCTAGACATTACATCTCAAGAGGATCAGTGGTTAAAGTTAATAACAATGACTTTATCACACGTGGAGATACGATTTCCGCTCCAGAAGCTTCTGCTCAAGTAGTGATTGCAGAGTGGGATCCATACTCTGAACCAATTATTGCAGAACAACAAGGTACAGTGAAGTTTGAAGATATAATTCCTGGTGTTACGGTTGTTGAGCAGTTTGATGAAGTGACAGGTGATACAAGACTTGAACTCAATGAATATATTCCTGCTGCATACAAACCATCGATTATCCTTGCCACAGAAGGTGGTGAGATTATTCGTTATCAACTTGATGCAAAATCAAGTTTATTTGTGAATGATGGTGATGTTGTTAATATCGCAGATATCTTGGCTAAGACACCAAAAGCAGCCATTAAGTCACAAGACATCACAGGGGGTCTTCCAAGAGTTTCTGAACTTTTTGAAGCTAGACGTCCAAAAGATATCGCACTTATCGCTCAGATTGATGGTGTGGTAAGCTTTGGTAAAATGTTACGTGGCAAAGAGAGACTCATTGTCTCTGGCGATAATGGTCAAGTCACGGAACAATTTGTAGATAAAAACAAAGTACCTCTTGTGAATATAGGTGAGTATGTACACGCAGGTGAAAAACTCACCGATGGCATCATCTCATCTCATGATATCTTGGCTGCACTTGGTGAGAAAGCATTGTATGAATACATTGTCTCAGAAGTACAAATGGTTTACCGTCGTCAAGGGGTTAATATCTCAGATAAGCACATTGAAATTGTGACATCACAAATGATGAGACAAGTTAAAGTAGTTGATTCTGGAGATTCTAAATTTATAGCAGGAGATATTATCTCTCGGCGTAAATTTAAAGAAGAAAATGAGTCTGTGCTTAAACTTGGAGGAGAGCCATCAATTGCTGAGCCAATGCTAGTAGGTATTACACGTTCAGCTGTTGGAGCAGACTCTATCATCTCTGCGGCATCATTCCAAGATACTACAAAAGTATTGACCTCTGCTTCTATTGCAGGTACGGTTGATATGCTTGAAGATCTTAAAGAAAATGTTGTTATCGGTCGTTTAATTCCTGTAGGAACTGGTATGATTGATAATGATGATATTAAACTTGATATAGCTGAAGATTAAAACGAAGGTTTGGGTATCTAAGTGATAGATACCCTGAGACCATTTAGTCTTTAAATAATATTGTATATGCCTTGTCTATCAATTCACTTTTGTAATTCTTTTTTTTCAATTGTATAGAAGCTAGCATAATGATGTCTTTTTCCGAAGAAT
>CAYXTZ010000052.1:0-9470 GCA_964468535.1 uncultured Sulfurovum sp. | reverse complement strand
ATGACAGGGAAGCCTACATGCACAATAAAGGGGATACTCCAAGAACTTTTAAAATATAAGAAAGAACTAATATTAGGAAATATCATTGCTATCGTTGCGACAGCTCTTGTTGTGGCTATCCCTCTTTTTATCCCTATAATGGTGGATGAACTGTTACTAGGAAAAGACCATGGGTTTATCTCTTGGCTTAGTACATATTTTTTTACTACAGATATAAAAGGGTATGTGTTTCTTGTTCTGCTCATTATCTTGATGCTTCGCGTAGTAAGTACACTATTATCGATACTTCAGACAAAAATATTTGTTTCCATATCAAAAAATATTACTTACAGTATGAGGGTTTCACTGATAGACTATTTAAAGCGTGTCTCACTTAAAGAATATGAGATGATGCGTGTAGGGGCGATTACTTCTAAGCTTGTGACTGATGTGGAAACCATAGATGGATTTGTGAGTTCTACTATCTCAAAACTTATTGTGGCAGTGTTGATGTTGCTTTTTTCTGCGTTTATACTCCTATGGATACATTGGCAGTTGGCTATTTTTATACTTATAACCAACCCGATAGTAGTCCTCTTTACGGTAAAACTTGCACGTAACATAGGTGAGTTGAAAAAAGAAGAAAACAAGGCAGTTGAGTTATTTCAGTCTAGTCTTACGGAGACTTTAGAATTGTTTCATCAGATACGGGCAGCAAACAAAGAGGAGTACTTTTTTGAACAGAGTCGCATTAAAGCAGATGATTTACGTATTCACTCAGTAAACTATGGATACAAGAGTGATAGAGCATTAAAATATTCATATCTCGTTTTTTTAGCAGGTTATGAGGTTTTTAGAGCGGTTAGTATCTTGGCTGTGGCATACTCAGACCTCTCTGTTGGCTTGATGTTAGCAGTGTTTTCTTACCTTTGGGTCATGGTGACCCCTATACAGGACATCATCAACTTCCAGTATGTACTTGCTACAGCTAGAGCAGCGTGTAAGCGTATAGAAAATATTTATGCATTAGAGCAAGAGCCACAAGTGGACGAAAAAATAAATCCATTTGACTACCATCATGCTGTAGATATACAAATCAAAAATATTTCATTTGCTTATCAAAAAGATAAAAATATATTAACAAATATTAGTATGCATATAAAGCAGGGTTCAAAGGTCGCTATAGTGGGAGCTAGTGGCTCTGGAAAGACCACACTTTCCAACATACTTGTAGGGTTTTATCCTTTTAGCGAGGGAGAGATACTCTATGCAGGTATTTCAAACAAAAACCTGAAACTATCAACCCTAAGAGAAAATATTCACCTTATCTTGCAACATCCTAAACTTTTTAATGATACAATGCTATTTAATCTCACGCTGGGCAAAGAGTATAGTGATGCTAAAGTTCATGAAGCACTTAAAATCGCACAACTCGAAGATGTCATAGCAAGGTTAGATCTGGGACTTGATACGCTTGTGGGAAAAGACGGCATCAAGCTCAGTGGTGGACAAAGGCAAAGAGTTGCCATAGCTAGGATGATACTATCAAACCCTAAAGTGGTTATATTTGATGAGTCAACTTCAGCATTGGATGTGCATACAGAGTTTAAACTTTTTGATGCACTGCAAGAATTCTTAGCTGAAAAAACGGTGATAACTATCGCACATAGATTGAGTACCATTAAGAGTGCAGAGTTTATTTATGTGTTAGAAGATGGTCATGTAGTTGACAGTGGTTCTCCCAAAGAGCTACTCTCAAAAGATGCTAAAGACAATAGTTACTTTAGCCGTATGTTGTAGGATATAGTTTGGACATTTTTCAAGCGATAATCATAGGGATTATCGAAGGTTTTACAGAATTTTTACCTATTTCTTCTACAGGGCATATGATTGTGGCTTCGGAGTTTTTAGGTATACCGCAAGATTCATTGACAAAAGCCTATGAAGTCATTATACAATTTGCAGCTATTCTTGCTGTGATGATTATCTATAAAGAAAAAATGACTTTTAAGCACACAGCTTTGTGGACGAAACTTTTTGTTGCTTTTTTACCTTTGGCCGTAGTTGGCTACATTTTTAAAGACCAAATAAAAGCACTATTTACGGTCGAGACTGTGGCATGGATGTTTATCATTGGTGGCATAGTTTTTCTTGTTGTTGAGTATTTTTACGAAGAAAAAGAGTCACATATTTCTAGTGTAGAAGAAGTGAGCTTTATGCAAGCTATTTGGGTAGGGATTGCCCAAGTATTTGCTCTTATTCCTGGGACTTCAAGAGCAGGAGCTACTATCATCGGCGGCTTACTCGTAGGAATGGACAGAAAAACATCCGCAGAGTTTTCTTTTTTACTAGCTATCCCTGTGATGACGGCGGTAAGTGCTTATGACCTATTTAAGCACTATCAAGACTTTTTAGATGCTGATTTGACAGCATTTGTTATAGGGTTTGTTGTGGCGTTTGTTGTGGCATATATTACGATTAAACTTTTTTTGGCTTTTATTCAAAGGTTTACATTTGTGGCATTTGGCATCTATAGGATTATTTTTGGGATTATTTTGCTGATGATTATTTAAAACGTTAGTGCTTGGGTTTATAGAGATTCTTTAGAGAGTTTTTACTAAGTTCAAAACATATTTTTGGACATTTATTTTGAAGGTAAATATTATGAAATTTTCTGAGTTTGATTTCCACCGTGACATAGAAAAAGGGGTGAAAATTGCAGGTTTTAAAGAGCCAAGTCCCATACAAGAGTTAGCAATACCCATCATCGCAGCAGGTTCTGATATGGTAGGACAAGCCCATACAGGTACAGGTAAAACAGCCGCTTTTGGTTTACCTATGATGGACAAACTAGCAAAAGGTGAGATAGAAAGGGCCTTGGTTATAACCCCCACAAGAGAGCTAGCCACGCAGGTAGCTGATGAGCTTTACCACTTAGGTCGTTTTGCAGGCATACGTACACTGACTGTCTATGGCGGTGTAGGCTATGGTAGACAAATAGCCCTCATACATAAAGGGGTACAGATAGTTGTGGCGACACCAGGAAGACTAAAAGACCTCTATAAAAAGGGTAAAATTGACGTTTTTAACCCTGAAATAGTAGTACTTGATGAAGCAGATGAAATGCTTGACATGGGATTTTTAGAAGAAATAAAAGAAATTTTTGAGTACATACCTCAAAATAGGCAGACGCTTCTTTTTTCTGCAACTATGCCAGAACCCATCAAAGAACTTGCTTCAAATATACTGTATCAACCAGAGTTTATCTCAGCTGTTGGAGATGATGAGACAACAAACAATATCATAGAGCAACGTTATTATGTGATAAATGAAAATCAAAGAGATGAGGCATTGGTTAAACTTCTTGAAACTGAAGACACCAATAAATGTATTGTTTTTTGTCGTATGAAACGTGAAGTAGACCGCATTGCAGAGCATTTACAGGCACTTGGCTTTAACGCAGCAGGTCTGCATGGAGATTTAGAACAAAGAGACAGGGAAACAGTTATTAAAGCCTATAGACGTGGCGAGACAAAAATCATGGTAGCTACAGATGTAGCAGCACGTGGACTTGATGTAAAAGATGTGAGCCATGTCTTTAACTTTCATATACCATTTGACCCTCAATCTTATGTGCATCGCATTGGTCGTACAGGGCGTGCAGGTAAGAGTGGTCAGGCGATTACTTTGGTTACTACAGCAGAATTTAGAGAGCTTCAGCGTATCCAAAAAGAAGTAGGGGCTCAAATGCGTCTTGCAACACTACAGGGTGGAGAAGGATTAGACGATACAGGACGTGAATACTTAGCTGAACAAATACGTGATATACATATACATAATGATGCATCAGAAATGTTAAGCTATATGAATGAGATGGATAAGGACTTGCTTTTGGAGAAACTTATGTCACGTCTTATAACACAAGAAAAACAACACATAGGTACACAAATTGGCTTTGACCAAGAAACTGTAGATGAAATGATGCAGGGCTACAGTATGGAGCAAAAAGCAACACGCAATAATAATAGAAGAAGAAAACGATGATAATTCATTCTTTTTAACTGCTATCAAGCAAAAATATTTTAAAATTCGTGTCAGAAAAACTTTTTAAAGAGGTATATTATGGAAGATGTAAACTTAATACTTGAAGCTGTAAAGTTTATGGTACTTGGCATGACGGTAGTATTTGCTTTTCTTGCCTTACTTGTTGTTGTTGTTAATTTGCAAGCAAAATTAATTGCAAAATTTTTCCCAGAGGAAACAAAAACAACGCAAGTTAGTCCAAATAATACAGATGAAGCTCATCATGTTGCAGTAATAGTTGCAGCAGTTACAGAATTTAGAAAACAATCATAACAGAAGGTATTATAGATGGCTAAAAAATATATTGACATAATGGATACAACATTTAGAGATGGATTTCAATCTGTCTTTGGTGGTCGTGTTCTTATGGATGATTTTTTTCCTGCAGTGGAAGCAGCGAAACAAGCAGGAATTACGCATTTTGAATTTGGAGGGGGAGCAAGATTTCAATCACTCTACTTCTATTTACAAGAAGATGCATTTGATATGATGGACGGTTTTAGAGAGATTGTAGGATCAGAAGCAAACCTTCAAGTGCTGTCTCGTGGAATCAATACAGTGATGTTAGATACAGGTTCTCGTGAGATGATAGACCTTTTTGCAAAGATGTTTGCAAAACATGGTACAACAACCGTAAGAAACTTTGATGCACTCAATGATGTAAATAACCTTGCTTTTTCATCTGAGATGATAAAAAAGCATGGCATGGACCATGAAGTTGTGGTAACGATGATGGATTTACCACCAGGATGTAAAGGTGCACATGATGTGGCATTCTATGAAAAAACATTAAGAAATATATTGGACTCTGGCATAGACTTTGATTCTGTTTGTTTTAAAGATGCCTCAGGGACTGCAAATCCTCATAAAGTATATGAAACCATAGCAATGGCTAGAAAACTTTTAGGTGAATCTGTACATTTGAGGTTGCATACACATGAGACAGCAGGTGTTTCTGTGGCTGCATACCTTGCAGCTCTAGAAGCAGGTGCAAATGGTATAGACATGGCAGCATCACCAGTCTCGGGTGGTACATCTCAGCCAGACATCTTAACCATGCTTCATGCAACAAAAGGAACTAACTATAACCTTGGCGATTTGAAATTAGATAAAGTACTTAAATATGAAGAAAGACTAAAAGAATGTCTTGCGGAATATATGATACCACCTGAAGCAACACAGGTTTCACCTCTTATTCCATTTTCACCTATGCCTGGAGGTGCATTGACTGCGAACACCCAGATGATGAGAGACTCAGGTGATTTAGCTAGATTTGATGAAGTCATTGCTGCGATGAAAGAAGTGGTTGAACGTGGTGGTTATGGTACATCTGTAACACCTGTGAGCCAATTTTATTGGCAACAGGCCTATGCAAATGTGATGTTTGGTCCGTGGAAGCAAATAGCTCCTGGATATGGACGTATGGTACTTGGTTATTTTGGTAAAACACCAGTTGAAGCAGATAGGGAAATTATAGAACTTGCATCACAGAAGCTTAAACTGGAGCCAACAACAGAAAATCCTTTAGACATAGCTGATCGTGATGAAAATAAATCTATTGCACACTGGAAAACAATCTTGGAAGAAGAAGGTTTAGAAACAAGTGATGAAAATATTTTCATAGCAGGTGCTTGTGATCAAAAGGGTATTGCGTTTTTGAAGGGTGAAGGCCCTCTCATGGTTAGAAAAGGTAAAAATAATTGTAGCGGAGATAATGAAATGGCAGGAAATTATACAGTAGTAGTAGATGGTAAACAATATAGTGTACAAGTAGCAGAAGGTGAAGGTGATATTCAAATAGCACCAGCAACAGCTGTAGCAGAATCAGCTACACCAACTGCCTTGGTAAGTGCTGCTGGTTCAATTGAGATTAACTCTCAAACACCTGGGAATGTATGGAAAATACTTAAAAACCCAGGTGATACCGTAGCCGAAGGTGACATTATTATGATTCTTGAAGCGATGAAAATGGAAATTGATATTACTGCACCCAAAGCAGGAAAGATTGCATCAATTAACGTAAATGTAAATGATTCAGTCTCAGATGCACAACTTCTAGCCACAATGGAGTAAGCATGAAGCTTAAACACCTTTTATTTTCACTATTGTTTGCCTTTATGGCATTCAATGTAAGCATGCAAGCAAGTGAACCCACAGCTCCTGCAAGTACTACTAGCGAAGAAAAACCCTATGAAGCAAAATCTCTTACACAGCTCATGGCTAGTTTTTGGGAAACTACAGGGATTAATGCTATTATAGACTTAAATGATGGCGAAAAAACATCTGATCCCAAAGGGAGTAAATACGAACATGAGATGGACTGGTTTGAGTCTTCACTAGGGCGTATTATTATGATAATAATCGTGTTTATTCTTTTCTATTTAGCCATTGCTAAAAAGTTTGAACCACTACTTCTCATCCCTATCGCATTTGGAGGCTTGTTAGCCAATATACCACTTGCAGGCATGGGTGGTGAAGATGGTATGCTAGGTATTATCTACAATATGGGTATAGCCAATGAATTTTTCCCTCTACTTATTTTTATGGGTGTTGGTGCGATGACAGACTTTGGACCATTACTTGCTAATCCTAAAACAGCCATACTTGGAGGTGCTGCACAGTTTGGTATCTTTGGGTCACTTATTGGTGCGGTTGCTATTGGTTTTTCTCTGCAAGATGCTTCAGCTATCTCTATCATCGGTGGTGCAGATGGACCTACTTCTATTTTTATAGCAAGTAGACTTGCTCCTGAATTATTGGGTGCAATTGCAGTTGCGGCCTATTCATATATGGCACTTGTTCCCGTGATACAGCCTCCAATAATGAAGCTTCTTACCACAGAAGAAGAGCGTAAAATTGTTATGAAAACAGGCAGAAAAGTACATAAACTTGAAAAATTATTTTTCCCAATCGTTGTATTGATGCTAGCTATCCTTGTCTTGCCTGAGTCAGCACCACTTATTGGTGCATTTACTTTTGGTAATTTTGCAAAAGAATCAGGTGTGGTTGATAGACTCTCAAACGAGATGCAAAATTCACTTATAAATATTGTAACTATTTTCCTTGGATTAGGAGTTGGTTCTATGTTAGCAGCAGATAAGTTTCTTGTTGTGGAAACTTTGGGCATTATGATTATCGGTCTTCTTGCATTTTCAGCAGGTACTGCAATGGGTGTACTTATGGCTAAACTTATGAATAAGTTTACAAAAGACCCTATCAATCCACTCATAGGTGCAGCAGGTGTTTCAGCTGTACCTATGTCTGCTAGAGTTGTGTCAAAAGTAGGCTCAGAAGCAAAGCCTGGAAACATATTACTTATGCACGCGATGGGACCAAATGTGGCGGGTGTTATTGGTTCTGCTGTGGCTGCTGGTGTTTTACTGTCTATCTTTCAGTAGTATCTAATAAGGTTAAAGTAATATTTTACTTTAACCTTATGGACTCAAAATATAATTCAAAAAACATTGTTTTTTGAATTATGCATTGGCATAATTAAATTAAAATGTAGAAAAAGAGGATACCAAAATGAGTACTAAAACGCCCAACGGACTTGACAAACTAGGCTTGAAAAACATCGGAGATGTTTACTATAACCTAAGTTATGATGAGTTGCAAGCGCACGAAGTAAACAGTGGAGAATGTAAAATCTCTACATCAGGCTCAGCGATGTGTGACACAGGTATCTTCACAGGGCGTAGCCCTAAAGACAAATATTTTGTAAATCAAGCACCTTCAAATGGACATATAGCTTGGGGTGATGTAAATCGTAAAGTAGATAAGAAAATTTATGATGAACTTCTTGACCTCACTTTGACTCAGCTTTCTGGTACAAACATTTATGTGACAGATGTATATGCAGGGGCATCTGCAGCATCTAAGCGTTCTGTACGTTTCATATCTGAAGTTGCATGGCAGGCCCACTTTGTTAAAAATATGTTTATACGTCCTACAGAATCTGAACTAGAAAAGTTTGAACCAGAATTTACTGTTTATAATGCATGTAAAACAGTCAATGAAAAATACAAAGAGCATGGATTAAATTCAGATGTATATGTGCTGTTCAACATTGAAGATAATATTTCCATCATTGGTGGCACATGGTATGGCGGTGAGATGAAGAAAGGTATCTTCTCTATGATGAACTACTGGCTGCCACTCGAAGGTAAACTTTCCATGCACTGTTCTGCCAATGTTGGTGACGCGGAAGATGTTTGTCTTTTCTTTGGACTCTCTGGTACAGGAAAAACCACACTTTCTACTGACCCAAAACGAGCACTCATTGGAGATGATGAACATGGTTGGGATGACCATGGTGTATTTAACTTTGAGGGTGGATGTTATGCAAAAGTGATTAATCTTGATGAAAAATCTGAGCCAGAAATCTATGGTGCTATCATAAAAGATGCACTTTTAGAAAATGTAGTGGCTGATGAAAATGGCAAAGTGGACTATGAAGATGGAAGTAAGACCGAAAACACACGTGTTTCTTACCCCATAGAGCATATAGCTAATCATAAAAAAGATTTACAAGCAGGGCATCCAAATAACATCATATTTCTTTCGGCTGATGCATTTGGTGTTTTGCCTCCAGTCTCTAAGCTTACAAAAGAACAAGCAATGTACTATTTTCTTTCTGGGTATACTGCTAAAGTTGCAGGTACAGAAAGAGGTATCACTGAACCTGTGGCTACTTTTTCCGCATGTTTTGGTGAAGCATTTTTACCATTACATCCAACTGCATACGCAAAACTACTAGGTGAAAAAATAGACAAGCATAGTGTTAATGTTTATTTGGTAAACACAGGTTGGACTGGTGGTCCTTATGGTGTGGGTAAACGTATGAGTATTAAGGACACTAGAGCATGTATAGATGGGATTTTAAATGGTTCTATAAACAATGCACAGTTTGATACACTCCCACTATTTAATCTTCAAATACCTAAAACACTTGATGGCGTAAAAGACAATAAAGTCCTAAACCCAAGAGAAACTTGGGAAAATAAAGAAGACTATGATGCCATGCTTATGAAGCTTGCAACGATGTTCAAGGAAAACTTTCATCGCTACGATGACAATGGTGGAGAGTTTAATTTTTCATCTGCTGGCCCACAAGTTTAATATTTCTAAGCCTATCTTATATTAACTATAAGATAGGAAGTCTTGTCTTTAATAAACTTTTCTGTATACTTCCTAACTTTTACACATCAAGGAGACAATATGAATGTAAATAAAATTAGAGCATTCTGTAGACCATTTAGAATCACTATAGGTGCAGCACTTATAGGATATGGTATTTATAGTGGTAACCAATGGTTTTACCTAGGAGTCATACCTCTTATAGCAGGACTTACAAACTTCTGTCCACTTTGTATTATTACTAAAAAGTGTGATATCGAAGAAAAATAAAA
>CAYXTZ010000051.1:0-10193 GCA_964468535.1 uncultured Sulfurovum sp. | reverse complement strand
ACTGTTATTCTTTGCTTTGCCATGTTAATTCCTTTAAGTTTTTAATTTATTACTCTCGTAAATGACATAAATTATGTGTAAATATAATTATGTTATTTATTGCTCATATTATAGAGATATTCATTTTTTTATTCTACATAAAAGTTGCTTCATTAATTATCTATTTTTGCTATATTTATATTCTATAGTTAATACTATATATATCTATTTTAGATATAATCATTCCATGAAACGAAAAACCCTAGATAAAAAGATTAAAATTTCAAATGATTTGATGTTTTATATTTATACACACATAGAAACAGATATTAATCTTGACGAGTTGGCCTTAGAATATAAAATAAATAAATTTTATATGCACAAGATATTCAAAGAGATTTTTGGACGAAATATTTATGAGAGTATAAAATCTATACGCTTACAAAAAGCATCTAATCTGTTGTTGACCAATAAATACTCAACCATTTCAGAGATTGCCAATGAATGTGGGTATAGTTCTCAAACCTCTTTTATAAGAGCATTTAAAGAACGTTTTTCTATGACACCTAATGTTTGGAGAAAAGGTGGATTTATGGACTATTCTCAAAAAATTCTTCAGCAATCAAAAAAAGCACTAGAATCTACAGCAAATTTTGACTCTATAGAGCCACAGATTGTTAAAATGCCACAAATGCATGCTTATTATATACGACATAGAGGCTATGGGATTGAAACAAAATCAACTTGGCAAAAAATACAAACATGGATTTACCAAAATGACTTGAAGGACTATACGCTTATTTCTTTGTTTCATGATAATCCAACGATTGTTCCACTAGAAGAATGCCAGCACGTTATGTGTGTTATGCCTGATGATAAAAAAGAAATTCCTCATGAGAATTTACCACAGTTAAAAATATCAGAAAGCGTTTGTGCGAAGTTTGATTTAGAGGGAAGAAGAGGGGATTTGCTCAAATTTATACACTGGGTATATCATATATGGCTACCCCAAAGTGACTATCAAACCACCACTAGACCACCTTATGCCATTTACCATAAAAACCATTATCTCAACGAAGATAAAAAGTTTTCAATTAGTTTTTATTTGTCCATAAAGTTTTAGTGGTTATGCCTTTTAAGTACTTTCACTTCTGAGAGATAAACCATCATGCTGTAGTTGTTGTATTTTTTTGTATCAGAAATAAAGTTATATATTTTTGTTGCCAATGCATCATTCAAAATGAGTTCGATTTGTATATTGGTATCATTCATCCATGCACCTCTTTTGATGCCTGTGCCACCTTTGCCTCTGGCTTCAATGATTGTATAGCCCTCTACACCTAAGTTCTCTAAGTCTGAGAGGATAATTTTTTCTATATTTTGTTCTGTGATAATAGTCATCATCACTTTTGTAGTTGTTTGCATACTTATACTCCTAGGTACATTTGTGCCATTTTATAGTAAAGCGGTATACCAAAGATGACATTGAAAGGGAAGGTGATTCCCAAAGATGCGGTGAGTGAAAGCCCTGGATTTGCTTCAGGAAGTGCCACTCTTATGGCAGCTGGTACTGCTATGTAAGAAGCAGATGCAGCAAGAATCATAAGAAGTAATGAGCCACCTAAAGATAGACCCATAATACTTGCGAACCCTAAACCTATGGCTGCTGATATCACTGGAAAAACGACACCAAAGCCTAGCAAAAATAATCCATACTTTCTAAGCAGAGCTACTTGACCAGCTGCTACGATACCCATCTCAAGTAAGAACAGAGCCAATACGCCTTTGAATGGGTCAAAGAAGAATGCTCCTAGAGAAGGTTTTATTTCTGGACCTGCTGCCCAACCTATGAATAATCCAACAAAGAGAAGTACTATACTTTTTGCCAAAATAGACTCTCGTGCCATTTCTGCCCAGTTTGTTTCTTTTGTGATGCCTTTTGCCAAGATGATACCCACAACAATGGCAGGTATTTCCAAAACAACAAGATATAAAGGTATGTGTGACTCATAAGATATATTGAGACTATCTAAAAAGGCAACACCCACAGCGTAAGTACCTACAGAAACAGAACCATAATGTGCCGCAATAGAAGAGGCATCAATCCTGTTGAACTTACCCATCCAGTAAAGGATAGGGTAGGCGATAAGCGGGATAATAACACCCATGACTAGCATAAGACCGACATCACCTATAAGGTCACCTATGTCTTGCTTGGAGAGTTCTATGCCCCCTTTTAACCCAATGGTAATCAACAACATAATACTTAAGAATTCATAGATAGCTGAGGGTAGTTTAAAATCTACCTTCATTAAAGCTATCACAAAACCTGCGATAAAAAACATAACTACGGGATCAAGAGCCATAGTGAACCTCCAAATAATTTAAATTAATAATAATTATTACAGATAAATATAATAAATATCATAATATTAATGGCTATTTTAGGCAAATTAAGGTTAAAAGTTACATATGTTAACAAAATTTAATGATATATGTTTTTCATGACGACTCTTTTAGTAGTAGTTGCTTAAGTTCTTTAATGTCATTACGTAAAGCTTGTAGTTCTCTTTTTGTGGCATCTTCGCTTGAATGTACTTCATCTATGATGTGTTCTTCCAAAATAGGACCTTCATGCGAAGCATTCATCTCATTCATAGCATCTACTACTATGGCGATGATGAGATTGACGATGATAAAGGTAGATAAAAATATAAAAGGTACAAAAAACACCCACGCCAAAGGATACACCTCCATCACTGGACGCACGATACCCATAGACCAAGACTCTAATGTCATGATTTGGAAAAGTGAATAGAACGACTCACCTAATGTGCCAAACCACTGAGGGAAGGCTTCGCCATAAAGTTGAGTAGCCATGATGGCAAAAATGTAAAAAAATAAAGTCAAAAGTCCTGCAATGGACGCAATGCCAGGAATGACAGATAGTAATGCCATGACGATTTTTTTCATCTGAGGTATAATGGTGATGAGTCTTAAGAGTCTCAAAACTCTTAAAATCCTAAATATCTCAAAGCCAGCACTTGTAGGTACTAGAGATATGGCTACAATCACAAAATCGAAAATAGACCATGCATCTTTAAAAAATGCAGCTTTGTGTACATAAATCCTTAAAATGATTTCTATGGTAAACACAGTAATGACAAAAGCATTAAAGACATCAAAAAAAGTTTGGTACTGTGAAGAGAGTTCTTTTGATGTCTCCATTCCCATCGTGATACCATTGAGTATGATGAGTAGCATGATGAAGTTTTGAAATGTTTTGCTTAGAACAAGACTTCGGATAGTGTTAATCATTTTTATTGCCAGTATGTGGTTTTTTCATGGTATGACCTTTGTGTGTATAATCATATAAAGTTCAACTTCAATTTGAAATGAGATTATATGTAAATAATGTCAATAATACAAGGATTGTACGTTGTGTAGTTGAAAATATAGCCAAAAAAATAGAGTATTTTTTTGGCTAACAATTAACTGAGAGATTTGTATTTGAAACTTCGTTACATTTTTAAGAAAGGTTTATGCGAGACCAAAGCTCTATAACCTCCATCACTAAGACCACCATCCATGCAAAAATAGCCAAACCAGTAGCCGCTGCTGCTACATCTTTGATGATGCCTATCTTTTCATGATAGTCAGGATGTATGAAGTCACAGGTAGCTTCAATGGCCGTGTTGAACATCTCAGCACTGAGCATAAATGCAGTAGCCAATATGATAAGTGATGCATCCATCAAAGAGTTAAAAATCAGTACAGGAATGAGGATGATTATGGAAATAACAAACTTGTACATGACTGAAAAATCATAGGCTGCATAACGCAAACCTGTCATGATGACTTTAAATTTACGAAAAGGGTTGTAACCTTCTTCTCCTGTGCCTAAAAACTTATTTTTCATCTAAAAACTCCTAATTTTATAAAATACACAATAATACCTGCCCATATGGATGCTACCAATACACCTGCTAGTACATCAGAGGGGAAATGTACCTGTAGGTACACCCGAGAGGTCGCAACCACTAGAGCAAAACTCAAAAAGAGTATGGATAATGTTAGCTTAGAGGAAGAGTCAAGCATATACGCCAGTACCCCTAACATCAAGGCAAAAGCAAATGCTTGTGTGGTATGAGCGCTTGGGTAAGAGGGGTCGGGTGGCATATCGCCAATGACCTCAAAAAGCTCAGGTCTTCCTCTATCAAAAGCAAACTTCATAGCATAGGTTGTAGCAACAGCTGATACAAAGCCAAGGTTAAATGCAAGTGCTGGTATGCGGTACCCGTAAAAAATCAAGCCCAGAGTGATGCCTATCATGGCAGGGGCTAAAACCCAAAGAGAACCTAGCCATGTGATGGCATTGAAAAAAGTATCTAATGCCGTACTTTCAATGGAATTGAAAAAATCAAGAATTTTTGTATCAAAAGTTGATGTGTTATTTTGTTTTACTGCAATGGTTAGCAGTACCAATAGTAAAATAAATATGCCAATACTAAGTAACATGTTCAATGCCTCTTTTTTATAAAATTATGCACACTTTAGGTAAACTGCACATTAATAGTATTGAGTATTCAAAATTTATTTAACTTTTGAAAAAACTATATAGAGTAAAAAACACAAATAAAAGTGAAGGATAAAAAAGATATTTCTTCTCTTGATGTAAGTAAGTTAGGTTCTTTTTTAGCCGTCTATAAATACTTTTTATTTGAGTGATTATAACACCCTTTTTGGAGAAATATTTTTTACGTATACTGCTTATGTTTTGCTTTATGAGCCTTTTCATTAGTCTCACGTGTGCCTTGGTTCTAAGATACGTTTTACGTGAACGTACCCAAACGAGACCATTGCTAATCTTATCAATAATCCACTTCAATACTTTGAATTTCATAAGGGATTCTCTAGTTTCAGTAAAAAACCAAATGGTTACAATGTCTATAAGTATTTTGATAATATATAAAAAAGTTGCTATAAGAAAGTTGCCACGTACCACCTGTATGCCTGCATTGACTATAAATATATCATCAATAAAAACCAAGAAGATGAATATTATAAGTGCCACATAAGGGTTAAGGTTTTTTAAATCTATGGCTACGTTACGAAAATATCCTAGTGATGAGATGGCTTTAAACAGGGGCTTAGTAAACCATAGCCAGAAAAATCCTTCTAAGAGGATATATATAATAACAAACAATGACAATAGTGCATTGAGAAGGTATTGAGCAAGACGTTGAATTGCATGAGTCACAATAAGGATTGCCTTTACTGTCAGATATTTTTTGGATTATAGCATCTGTATATTAAAAACAAGTAGGTCTCTAGGCTTGCACCTAAAGACGTGTGTTGGTATTAGTTGAGTAGTGCCTTTAGCTCTTCTTTTGTTTGTACGCGGTCTACTGCTTTTATGACTTTATTTTCTAAAGTGAGTACTACTATTTTGTCTATATTTTGTTCATCTTTAAACTGCTTAGATACTTCTTCATTGTGTATTATGAGTAGATAATAAGGACTTTTTTGAAGTTCTGGTAAAGTTAAAACATTAAAAATAGTCGTAGGCTTTCCTGTCATATCTGCTATATAAAATGCATTTCTGCTACTAAGGTAGTCACCAGATAATTCCATGAGAAATTTTCTAACGGTGTGTCCTGGTTTTTGAGAAGATACAAAAATAATTTTTTTTGTGTCAGAGTCCAAGGTGTGTTCTTTGCCAAATTGGTCTAGCAGTGCAAAATCAATCGTTGAACCAATATTGAGTCCATTACTTGTCTTTGCTGTATATTGGATTGCTCCATGCTTGTCTTCTCCATACATATAGAAGAAGAATGCTCCACCGATTACTGCTCCCGTTAAAAGTCCTAAGAGTACTTTCTTAATCATATTTTTCCTTTGGTTAATATATTTTTCTTACAATGACATCATATTGATAATAAGTAAACCATCTATTAATAATAACTTTAATTTATTATTAATGTAAAGTAAGGCATAGTATTTTTTCGTTTACTGTGCAAGGTTGTGACGTGCGGCATTTGCAAGGTAAATACCGCGTTGTAAAGTTAGACTAAGTGTAAAACTTAGCCAACTCTTTTTTACAAAAGCATGATGGATGTTAAAAATATTGTTACTGCTCATTTTATGATATAATTTTTATACAAGCAAAAGGAATTCCCTATCGACTATTATTCCCCATCACATTTCATATTAACTTACGTACTTATATCACTAGGTGGGTTACTTATTTTTACGGCTATTGGGCATATTTTGTATCAAAAAAGGTCTCCTACCAGTATGGTATCGTGGATGATAGCTATTTTATTTATGCCTTTTATTGCGGCACCTCTTTATTTTATCATAGGGACACGTAAGCGTGAGTCTAAGTATAAAAAAGGGTATGTAGCTTTTCATGAAAAGAGTACAGACAATCCTTATATTTTGAATAACGAAAACAATGAATTCCAAAACTTACTAGAGAAAAATGGTATACCACCTGCGACTTCAGGCAACAACTATAAGCTTATAACTGATGATGTTGAGGCATACGAGACTATGATGCAAGAGATACAAAATGCACAACATAGCATTGATATTTGTACCTATGTATTTGAATTTGACCAGACAACTAAGGCTATATTGGAGGCACTCACTCAAAAAGCAAAAGAGGGTGTGAGGGTACGTTTACTTATGGACATGGTAGGTTCACTGGCTGCGAGTTTTTCTCGTAAAGGATTTAAAGAACTTAAAAATGCTGGAGGGGAAGTGGCATTTTTTATACCTATTTTAAAAAGACCTTTTCAAAACTATATCAATTTAAGAAACCATAGAAAGATTTATCTTTTTGACCAAACAACACTGCTAAGTGGAGGCATGAACCTTTCAAATGAATATATGGGGAAAGCAGATGAGAGTAAGAGATGGAAAGATTTACTCTACTACCTTCATGGTCCAGCTGTATATAGCTTTTATTCTATTTTTCATAATGACTGGGTTTATGCCACAAAAGAAGAAGAAAGAATGGAGTTTAAATCAGAAAAAACGTATGAGGGTACAAATATAGTCCAAGTAGTTCCCTCTGGACCAGATGTCTGTGCTGATGCTTTGTATGAGGTGCTTTTAAACGCCATATATAATGCAAAAAAACGCATATGGATAGTCACCCCATATTTTGTACCCGATGACAATATACTACAGGCCTTGGTCATAGCACAGCATAAAGGGGTGGATGTAAAGCTCATCACACCAAAAGAGTCAGACAGTATATTTGTAGACTTAGCAAGAAGCCCTTATATGCGTGAACTTAAAAATATAGGAGCAGATGTGGTTTTGTATAGCAGTGGCATGCTACATGCAAAAGCCATACTTTTTGATGATGTAGGTGGTATGGTAGGTTCAGCAAACTTTGATAACCGTAGCCTTTTTTTAAATTATGAAGTAGTCTCTTTTGTGTATTCTCATCCTTTTATGTTAAGTCTTGAATCATGGATGAAAGAACTTATACTTGATTCGACAAGAGAACTAAAACAACCCTCTAAAGCACGAGAAGCACTTGAAAATGCCTTAAAAGTATTTACTCCACTACTATAATGGAAACCTCTAATGTTTAAACCTTCACTCATATATCATCGTGCATCTCAGTTATCATCTAGTAGTACTGTTTCTGAGGTCTTTGGAGTCCTTTGCTGGAATATACATAAGAAAAATACGCTTCATGGAGACTTTTACCCTTATCTTAAAAAAATAACCGAAGAAGATAAGATTGATTTTTTCCTTCTACAAGAAGCCATATTTAAAGACAATACACCTTGTATACTTTCAGACTTCTCTTTTGATGCTGCTGCAAATCTAGAAACCAGAACCAAGTATTATGGGGTACTCTCAGCAAGCAAAGTGGAGTCGCAAAAGGCATTTGCGTATCTTTCAGAAGGTAAGGAGAGTTTTATAGCCACACATAAAAGTTTACTTGTAAGTCTGTATGCTTTTGAAAATGGAGAAACATTGCTTATCTTGAATGTACATGCCATAAACTTCCGTGAAACAGAACGATACAATAAAGATATGGAGCGGCTTGTTGACCTCATGCAAGCACATGAAGGCCCCATGATAATAGCAGGTGACTTTAATGCTTGGAGTAAAAAACGTATGAAAAAACTCCAAGAACTAAAAGAAAAACTTTCTTTAGAAATAGTGCCTTTTAGACAGAGTCACGGGGTAAAGTCTTTTTTAGGAAATCATTTGGATTTTATATTTTACAGAGGGGTGGAGTTACTTGAGTATAAAGTAGATAAGCATCACGGTATCTCTGACCATAACCCACTGTATGCACAGTTTAGAAAAAAATCTTAGAAATGACATTAGAAAAAAATCTGAAAGAACTCTCAGTAGAAGCTAGTCACAGTGATTTGAATGTGGGGGATGGTATACACAAGCTTACAGCAGATGGTAGTACGTATGCAATGCCGCTACTTTTACTCTCTTTAGTAAATGCAATACCTGTACCATCCTTTGGACTAAAGTCTTTACTGGGTGTTATTGTTTCTTTATTGGGCATACAAATGCTTCTGCTTAAACGTTCCGCTTGGCTACCACGTTGGTTTAAAAAACTTCCTTTATCTTCCAAAGTAAGTGGGCGAATCGCAAAGATAGGAGAACGCTTATTGCCTAAACTGGAAAAATTTGTAAAACCCCGTTATCATTGGATGAAATATAGCTTTGCTAGTTCATTATTGGGACTAGTCATTTTCCTATTAGGATTGGTTATGATATTGCCTGTGCCTGGGAGTAAAGTCTTAACCTCACCTGTTTTGCTTGCCATAAGTTTTGGTCTCATCAAAAAAGATGGGTTACTAGTACTACTTGCAAGCGTAGCTGCTTTGCTTGTAGTTTCGACATATATAGAAGTATTTTATCTTGTGTATAATTGGCTTTTAGTATAAATTATGAGTCTAGTAAATTTTAAGAGATAAAAAGGCATCTTGAAGCATGGCTACAGAGAACAAAACAAGCATAGAAGAAGGTAGTCACATTACAGAGCGTAAATTTAGGTGACTAATTCGTTATACCTTTCAAATACTTAGCCACTCCATCCTCATCATTAGAATGAGTGAGTACCACATCTGCCACAGCTTTCACTTCATTTAAAGCATTGGACACAGCTACAGAAGTAGCAGCGAGTTTAAACATCCCTATGTCATTGACTGAGTCACCAAAGACGGTGAGATTTGAAGCATCACGTTCTAAGTATTCCATAACTTTTTTAAGGGCATGGGCTTTGTCCCCTTGAGGGTGGAGCAAAGTAAGAAAGTAACCTCCTCCGTACTTCTCAGGAGAAAGTTTAGCCTCTATCGTGCTTCCAAAGACTAGAAGCAATTCTTCATAGAGTGGACGTAGTTGGTCTTCGTAGCCAAAGTAGACTATCTTTAGATTTTGTTCCATACTACGGTTGTCGGGGTTGAACTGCATACGTGGGTCGTCTTTATATCCTCTGAGTACAGTTTTTTGGTACGCGTTTAGTTTTCGTGGATATAAAAAGGATTCGTTGAGTTCTTTGTCTTTCACACCTATGACAAAAGGGTCTATGTCAAACCTTAGTCCTAACTCTATGATGGCATCACCTGTTTCTTTATCTAAGGTCTTTAAGTCTATGAGTTTGCGTTCAGGTGTGAGGATGATAGCACCATCAAGTAGTACCATAGGTGCATTTATATGTAGTTTTTTAAGTAGCTCTTGTGACTTTGTAAAACTTCTAGCTGTGGCTATGGACATGATGCTATTTTGGGCTTTATTATTCCAAATGTCAGCAGAAAAATAACTGATGCTTAGGTCAGAACGTAAGAAGGTATGGTCAAGGTCTGTGATATATATTGAGTTCATATTATTTAGTATAATATTATTTCCAAAGTAGAAAAGGTTTTACCCTCTGCTACCTTGTCCACCATTACGGCTGTCACGCCCACCACCAGAACGACCATTACGGTCTCCACCACCAGAACGTCCATTTCTACCGTTACGGCTATTGCCACCGCCTCCGCCAGAACGGTTACCACGGTATCCGCCACCGCCACCGCCTCCGCCACCACGTCTACGGTTGCGACCACCACCGCCTCCGCCACCACCACCACGTTGTGACATTGCACGTTCCATGAGAAGTGCTATTTCTTCAAGACCAAGACCGATGTTGTCTTTACCTTTGACTGAGTTTTCACTTTGTA
>CAYXTZ010000050.1:6021-10208 GCA_964468535.1 uncultured Sulfurovum sp. | reverse complement strand
ATGAAGTCACCAAATCTACCATCATCTTCATCACCTACAGGAGTCTCTAAAGATACTGGCTCTTTAGTGATTTTGATAACATTTTTTACTTTATCTACAGAAAGACCTACTTCTTCAGCGATGGTGTCAAGGTCTGGTTCTCTTCCTGTCTCTTGGAGGTGTTTTCTGATGATTTTATTGATACGGTTAATCGTCTCTATCATGTGTATAGGGATACGAATGGTTCTAGCTTGGTCTGCGATGGCACGTGAGATGGCTTGACGTATCCACCATGTGGCGTAGGTAGAAAACTTGTAGCCTTTTTCATATTCAAATTTATCGACTGCTTTCATGAGTCCGATGTTACCTTCTTGTATGAGGTCAAGGAAAGGAAGTCCACGGTTTGTGTAACGTTTAGCAATACTCACAACCAGTCTAAGGTTAGACTTTGCCATGCGTGTTTTCGCCACTTCAGACTTGGCTTTACCTTGACGGATTTGCCCTAAAATATCTTGAAGTTTCTCTTCACTTAGGTCAAAACCACCTTTAGATGCTTCTCGCGTCTCAAAAAGTTTTTTAATCTCAACATAAGTGGAAACCATAGTAGTCTCAGGGACGGAATCAATAATATCATCTTTATCCATATTGATAATATTGGAAAGAATTTTTTGGTGATTTTCTTTGAGCATATCATTAAAGAGTGGTAGTTTGTATTCAAGTCTTTTTAGCTCTTTATCAAAACTGTCATCTGAAGTGAGTGCCGTTTCCATAGCTTTTACAAGCTCATTGATGAGTTTCGATGTTGGTCCTAGATTTAAGAGTGATTTTATGAGTAACTCTTTTTTGAAAGCAATTTTAAGACGTTCATGTAAGATAACTACAACATCTGTTTCATTTGCTAAAAATGTATCTAAATCTTCACGTGATTTCATCCATTCTTTTTTTGATTTTTCCAATGCCTTGAAGCTCTCCACAACTTGTTTTACACGTTTGTCATCTTTTGGACCTTTGGCAGCTTCTTTTTCTTCAGCAGTTTCCTCAACAGCATCTTCATCATTTGATACTTTTTCATCTTCAAAACTCTTAAAGAGTTCTTTTACACGTCTTTCACGATTAAGCAAAGGTTCTTTATAGTTAATGATGTACCCTATAAGATAAGGTACAGAACAAATAGCGTCGAGGATGATGTCTTCACCTTCTTCTATACGCATGGAAAGGTCAACTTCTTCTTCTTTGGTAAGAAGGGGTATTTTACCCATTTCACGTAAGTACATACGCACAGGAGAATCTGAACGGCTCCACTCTAGAAGCTCTTTTTCTTTATGTAGGTCAAATGTGTCTTCACTATCACCTTCTGCTAGTTTTTTTCTATACTCATCGCGCCTTTTCTTTTCTTTGGCTGTAAGATATTTGGCATATTCTGAGGCAGAGATGATTTCTGTTTTTGAAGCAGTTGCAAATTTATGTATTTTTTTAGCTTGTGCCGCTGTGGGTTGTTTTATGAGTTCTTTGGCGATGTTTTCAAGTGTTACAACATCAGTCTTTTTTTTAGAGATAAAGAGTGCTTCTATGTTTTTCATGCTGTCTTTTGCTGCCATTTTAGTCCTTGGAAGTTTGAGGTCTTGCCCTCAGAAATAATTAAGATGGATTATACCGAAATTTCATTCATTTTAGAAGTAAAATTTGATAAATTTACTTTTTTCAGTTATAATTGCGAAAATTTTATGAGGATACAGACCTCTAGTTAAGGATACAATTTGCAAGGTAAAGTTTGGAAATTTGGTGACAATATCGATACAGATTTGATTATCGCGGCAAGATATCTCAATACTTCTGATGCATCAGAACTAGCAAAACATGTGATGGAAGATGAAGACCCTGAATTTGTTTCTAAAATGAACGTAGGTGACATTATAGTTGCAGGTGAAAATTTTGGCTGTGGTTCTAGCCGTGAACATGCACCTATAGCACTCAAAGAAGCAGGAGTATCTGCCATTATAGCTCCAACATTTGCACGTATATTTTACAGAAATGCATTCAATATGGGTTTGCCTATATTTGAACTTGAAGAATCAGCAGAGATAGATGAAGGTGACACAGTGCGTGTAGATATGGATGCTGGAGAAGTAATCAACGTATCTCAGGCAAAAACATATAAGTTTGCACCCATCCCTGAGTTTATGCAAGAGTTAGTAGATGCAGGCGGATTGATAGAGTTTGCTAAAAAAGAACTATCTAAAAAGTAAGAGGATGGCTCACGCGACCAGTCGTGTATTCTAAAGGAAAAATATGAGTAGAAGTTATAAAATTGGCGTTATTAAGGGTGATGGAATTGGTCCAGAGATTATTGATGAGGCCATAAAGGTACTTGATGCTATTTCTGTAACACAAGGGTTTAATCTTAAGTATGAAGAGATGCTTCTTGGAGGTGCTGCCATAGATGAGACTGGTGTGCCTCTTCCTGATGAGACCATTAAGGGTGTAAAAAAATGTGATGCAGTACTCTTTGGAGCTATAGGTGGTCCACAGTGGGATAACTTGGAGAGACATCTACGTCCTGAGTCTGGGCTTTTAGGTTTACGTAAAGAAATGGGAACATTTGCAAACTTACGCCCCGCAATGGTCTATGATGAACTAGTGAATGCCTCTAGCCTTAAACCTGAAGTCATTAAAGGTGTAGACATTATGGTAGTACGTGAACTTACAGGTGGCATTTACTTTGGTGAGCCACGTGAGTACAATAAAGAGAAATCATTTAATACAATGGTCTATACACGTGAAGAGGTAATACGCATCGCAGTAGTAGCCTTTGACATAGCCATGCAACGCAATAAGCGTGTCTGCTCTGTGGACAAAGCCAATGTACTTGAAGTGAGCCAGTTTTGGAGAGAGATAGTTGAAGAAGTAGCCAAAGACTACCCAAAAGTAGAGCTTACACATATGTATGTAGACAATGCTGCAATGCAGCTCATACGTGAACCTAGACAATTTGATGTAATCTTGACAGGTAATATTTTTGGAGATATACTCTCTGATGCTGCTTCAATGCTTTCTGGTTCTATTGGCTTATTGCCAAGTGCTAGTACAGGTAAAGGTGTGGGACTGTTTGAACCTATACACGGTTCAGCTCCAGACATCGCAGGACAAGGCATTGCAAATCCACTAGCAACTATATCGAGTGCTAGTATGATGTTGCGTTATGCCTTAGGCGAAGACGAGGCAGCAGACAAAATAGATACTGCTATCAAAAAAGCACTCTCAGAGGGTTACCGCACAGGTGACTTGGGTGATTTTGATGCGGTAGAAATTATGACATGTACTGAGATGGGTGATATTGTCGCGGATTATGCTAGTAGATAGAAAGTTCACGTAACTTGTTGCGTTTAGAAAAGCATTATACTTTTCTTTGATATTACATAAGGTTTTTTGATGGAAAAGAGAGCAAGGGTACTCATAGACTGTGAAGATGCAAAAGGGTTGGTATATAAAATCTCTAAAGTTTTTTATGACAGAGGATTAAACATAGACAACAACCGTGAATTTGTAGACAAAGAACATGGGCGTTTTTTCATGCGTACGATAGTAACAGGTCTTTTTGACATACAAGAGCTTGAAGATGAGCTTCGTGCAGTTGCTCCTCCTGATGCACACATCAAAGTCATAGAACCAAAAGACAAGAACATCATCCTCATGGTTACTAAAGAGTCTCATGCTCTTGGTGACATACTTGTGCGTCATGCAGATGCTGAGCTTGGTGCCAATATACTCTGCGTCATAGGAAACCATGAAACACTCAAGGAACTTGTAGAGCGTTTTGACATTCCTTTTATTCATGTGTCTACTGAAGGACTCGGCAGAGAAGAACATGAGTTAAAAGTGATGGCTGAGATAGACAAGTTTACATTTGACTACATAGTGCTTGCAAAATACATGCGTATTTTAACAAGTACCTTTGTTAAAGCGTATACACAAAAAATAATCAATATACACCACTCTTTTTTACCTGCATTTATAGGGGCAAATCCCTATAAACAAGCATATGAGCGAGGGGTAAAGATTATCGGGGCTACTGCTCACTATGTAACTGATGATTTGGATGAAGGGCCTATCATCGCTCAAGATGTCATCTCTGTAAACCATCGTCTGACATGGAAAGATATGCAAAGAGCAGGGCGTGATGGAGAGAAGATAGTGCTGTCTCGTGCTTT
>CAYXTZ010000050.1:0-5921 GCA_964468535.1 uncultured Sulfurovum sp. | reverse complement strand
TGGGAAAGTTTTTCTGAATTCTTAGTAGCACACCCCATAGATAAAAACAGCTATATGGCAACGACTAAAACAGATAACCTTTATTTTAATACAGCCTTTAAAAAAGATGACTATATCTTGTTTGGTTCTGAGACCAAAGGTTTAGATGAGAAGGTTTTACTTGCCCATCCTGAACAGTGCATCACTATCCCTATGGGTGGGAAAGGTAGAAGTCTTAATCTTGGCGTATCTGTAGGTGTGGTCTTGTATGATGCCTTGCGTCAAAACTATGAAGGTTTTGAAAAAATCACAATCAAAAATACTTTAGAAGGGAAAGACTAATGTCATTTGGAGATATCGTATATTATATTGTTTTGTTTGTCTTTGTATTTATGACTTTTGGAATTATCAAAAATTATTATAAAAATAAATTTGATGATAAGGATAGACGTATAGATATGTTAGATGAAGAAGATTTAACTTAAAGGGACGTCTAATACTATCTCTATATGACTCGTGTACTCTTTTGTTTGATTAACATAAAGTTAAGTATAATCAAGGCTATGAACCCTAAAACCAAAGAACCTAACCTAGAACTTACTTTTTTGATAGTGTGTTGTAAATATATACTTTTAGAAAAAGAGAGAAAGTGGCTACTCACTACACTAAAAAGTAAAAATCTCAAGTATGAAATACTGATTGGGCTAGCATACAAACATGCTGTGCTTCCTCTTCTTTATAAAACACTTAAAAGCCTAGTACCAAAACATCCACTTACTACGCTACTTAAGCCCTACTATATGGGCATTGTTCAAAAAAATATGTCTATGACTGTTCAACTCCTACACATCATTAGCTTGCTAAAAATGCACAACATAGCAAGTCTTTCTTTTAAAGGTGTTGTGTTGTCACAACATGCTTACGGTGACATAACACTTCGTCAATACGGAGACTTAGATATATTAATCCAAAACAAAAATAAAGAAAAAATGTTGACTCTTTTAAAAAAAGAAGGGTATGAGCCAGAAATAAAGCTCTTGGATTCTAGAAAAGAGACATTTTTAAATGCGGTCAATGTATTAGGGTTTAAAAGTCCTTCAGAAGATACTTTTATAGAAGTCCATTGGGAACTTCTTTCTAAAAACTATGCCATACATTGGGAAGAAAAAGAGCTTTGGAAAAATGCAGACTCTCTGCAAATAAACACCCATACACTAAACACACTCTGCTTTGAAGACACACTCCTGTATCTGTGTACACATGGGAGCAAGCACCTTTTTGAGCGTTTAAGTTGGGTTTGTGACATCGACCGTACTGTACGAAGCAACAAAGACATAGACTGGGAAACATTATTTTACACATCAGATGCCCTAGGCATTACACGTATGCTACTTTTGAGCCTACATCTCGCCCAAAAACTTTTAGATTTGCCCTTAGCTATGCTTGTAGAAGAGAAATTACATCAAGATAAAACTGTAAAAAAACTAGCTAATTCCATACTGTCCTTACATTTTTCTATAGATGGAACACAGGGAAAAAGCTATAGTACTTTCAAACTTTTATCTGACATGCGTAAAACACCTTTTGAAAAAATACGCTTTATCTACTTTGCACTTTTTTCGGCTAAGTTTGATGACTTCAAGTTTATACAACTTCCCCCTTATTTGGCTTTTTTATATCCAATCATCAGACCTATACGTTTAGCGTTAAAATATTTCAAGTAACGCTTTTTTATACTTGTCTATCACTAACTTTTCATCAAAATTTTCTATAACTTTCTTGCGTCCTTTTTTTCCCATCTCCTTACGTTCATCATCGGATAGTAGCATCATTTTTTTCATAGCTTCAAGTAGGGATGTACTGTTTTTTGCTTCGCATAAATAGCCGTTTATACCATCATCTAGCACTTCTTTGCATCCAGGAACATTACTAGTGATAAGTGCTTTTGCTAGGGATGCAGCCTCCAGTAGTACACGAGAAAGTCCTTCACTGTACGATGGCAAGACCACGCAGTCCACAGATGCCATATGCACTGCCACATCATCACTTACTCCTAGGTATGTGACTGTCCCCTCATCTTCCCATATTTTCATCTCTTCTTTAGAAATAGCAGAGGGATTACCCTCATAATATGCCCCCAATATATAGCACTTTATATCATCTGTTTTTGTCAATATTTTGCTGGCTTCTATGTATTCTAAAATACCCTTGTCTTTTAAGAGCCTCGCAACAAATAAAAAGCTCATTTTGCTACTCTTTTTAGCAACTTGCATAGGTTTAAATTTGTCTGTGTCTATACCAGAACCAGGGAGTAAGTCTGTTTTATTTTTCTTTACAAGTTTAGCATCTACAAACAAGTCTCTGTCATGAGCGTTTTGATAAAAAACTTTTTTCGGACTCCTTAATGCTACCCTATATAAAAAGCGTGCAACTTTAGAAGAAAAACCATCATCTAAAAAAACTGTGCCAAGCCCAGAGATATTTGAAATTACTGGTATATCTAGCATTCTTGCTGCAAACGAGCCATAAATATTTGGCTTTATCGTATACTGCAATACAGCATCAAGTTTAAGCTTTTTATAGAGCCTGTAAAAATCCCAAATAAGTTTTACATCTTCTAGCGGATTTGTACCTTTGTTGTTCATATTTATTTCATGGCATTCAAACCCTAAGTCTTTAAGCTTTTGAGAGTACTCATCTTTAGGGGCGATAGCTATAATCTTATAGCCTTGCTTTTGCAATGCTTGCAGTAAAGCAACACGAAAATTATAGATGTTCCATGAAGTGTTAATGACGATAGCGATAGTTTTAGTCACAATGACCTCCAAGTTTTTCTACAATGGCATAACAGAGTATGCCGTAGAGTATACCCATAGTCTCGACAAGTACTGTTTCTCCTGAGCGTTTATCATCATAATACTTCTGTGCTTTCCACCACTTAACTTCAGAACTCGCCATGCGTATAGTAATATCGTCATCTCCTTCTACACTTAGCACCGTATTTAAAACAGATACCCTCCTACTATGTGGTGGGTCTGTGACTATCAAAGCAGTTTTGTACCCATGTTTTAACATATAATTTTTAATGTAAAGTACTTCTTCTTTTGTATTTTTAGGGTCATGGTGTTGTTCTATGGGTGTAAGTGGGTATGTTTTTACTAAATACTCCTTAGTATCGTAAGACTCCCCAAGCAAGATGACAGAAGCATGTTTACTATACCCTTTTTCAAATAGCTTTACCGCTTTGTGTAGCCTCTCTTTTGTGCCTCCACCTAGGCATATTATGAGGTCAGACTTTATGGCTTGCGTACTTGCGTCCATCCAATGTCCATAGTTTAAAAATACCCACGGTAACAAAAGAAAAGAAAAAAGTATAACCGCGATTACTTTTTTCATCTACGCAAACCACTTTTCTTTCCACATTTCATACATGAGTATGAACCATACTTTATTTACCTCCGTATGCTTGCCTAAAAAAAGCTCTTTTTTAATGCGTTCTATCTCTTCCGCATCAAAAATTTCATCATCCATCTTGTCTTTATCCAAATATTTTTCTACTAAGTGTTTTAAATCATCATTTAGCCATCTGTCTAATGGTACTTGAAAGCCAGTTTTTGGCTTATCTATAAATGTTTTTGGTATGTGTTTATAGAGTATTTGTCTTGCTAGGTATTTGCCTTGTTTATTTTTATATTTCAGCTCCACTGGTACAGCTGCCATATATTCAATTATACGGTGGTCAAGTAATGGCTCACGTCCTTCTAAGCTCACAGACATAGTAGCACGGTCAACTTTTGCAAGTATATCATCTGTCATAAATGTTTTATAGTCTATTCGCATCATCTCATCTAGTAAATGATTTTTACTATCCATGCTAAACTTTTCAAAGTCTGTATTTTTCTCTACTACTTTTAAAAATGCTTTCACTTCTTTAGCACAGACGGGGGAAGAAGCTTGTAAAAACATATCGCCTAAAGAACCTGCACTAAATGCTCGTTTAAACTTACTATGCTTGTCATGTATATTTGTCTGTTTAAGTTGTTTAGGAAGTAAAGCATTTACCCCACCCACTAGAGAAGAACTCACTGTGTTGAGTGTCGTTTGGAGTATCTTCTTTTTAAATTTACCAGTAAATATATCTGAAAATTTATCCAAAAAGAAGTACTTACTATATCCACAAAAAGCCTCATCTCCTCCATCAGCAGATAAGGCTACTTTTACATCTTTCCTTGCTAGTTCTGATACTATCATAGTAGGTATAGCAGAACTATCGCCAAAAGGTTCATCGTAGTAAAAAGGAAGTGTTTTTACTTTTTCTAGCATCTCTTTGGCTGTCACATACTGTTCTGTGTGCTTTGTCCCAAAATATTTTGCTATGTCTTTAGCATGATTTGCTTCGTTGTACTTTTTATCTTCAAAACCTATAGTAAAGGTATGTAAGTCTTTATGGTTTTTAGCTAAAAGTGCAGTGACCAAAGTAGAGTCATACCCAGCACTTAAAAACACACCCACAGGTACATCTGAGACCATACGCAAAGAAACTGCATCTTCTAGGAGTACTTCAAGGTCATCTAAAACTTCTTTTTCACTCTTGTCAGATTTTTCTTTTTCATAACATGCATCCACAGACCAATACTTAACACTCTTGTAGCCACTTTGCACTAAATCATAGACCAAGTAATGTCCAGCTTCAAGTTTATACGTATTTTTATAGATGCTTTGAGGTGCAGGTATGTACCCCATCTGGAAATAATAAGGCAATACATCTTTATTTAAGTCTTTTTTAAAACCATTATGCACATGAAATGATTTGAGTTCAGAAGAAAATAAAAAGCTTGCACCATCATCATAATAATACAAAGGCTTCACCCCTGCCCTGTCACGTACCAAGTACATTTTATTTTTCTTTTTATCCAACAAAGTAAAGGCAAACATGCCTATAAACTTTTCCAAACACCCAATGCCCCACTCTTTGTACGCATAGAGTATGACTTCGGTGTCACTATGAGAGACAAAAGTATGTCCCAGTTTTTCTAACTCTTCTCGTATACTCTTAAAGTTGTACACTTCGCCATTAAAGACGATGGTGTAGTCTCCACAAGTTGAGACAAATGGTTGATGCCCATGAGAAGTGATGTCTTGAATGGAAAGTCTGTTATGTCCTAAATGTACATAGGCACTAGCCACTTCATCTACAAATATACCACTATCATCTGACCCTCTATGCTCTTGTACTTTGAGCATACTTTTTACAGTGCCATCATCTCTTTGTTTTCCGAGGAAACCTACTATGCCACACATTTAAAACAAATCCACAAATAGCATGTTTTGGTAAGGAATCCAATAGCGTGAATGTGCGGCATAGTTTAGCCATACAAATAAGATAAGTGCATAAAACAGAACTATCAATATAGTAGTAATCCTGGGAGCTAATTTTTCTTTCATCAAAAAAGGAAGTCTAGCATATACCACTATCTGTATAGGTATAAAATACAAAGCCATCCTATCTACGGCGGTTGAAGCAAACTGAACTGCTATCATAGAAGCTACAGAGGCTAATGCCACCATCATCCACAAAGTATAGTCAGAAAAATAAGCTTTCCATTTTTTGCGAAATGCCAAGAGCAACAGTGCAGGTATGAAGTTTAAGATGACTCGTATCAACGCTCCTTCGGACTTCATCTCAACTTCTACATAGTTTTTCCATAATGCATTTGAAGACTCTTCTACAAAAGAGAGCCATATGCCTATGCCTGCTACTACTACTGCTATAGCCTTAAAGAGCTTACCCTTGCCCTGAGTAAACATGCCAAAAGCTATCATAAGTACAGCCGATTTATGAAAAGAAGTGGCAATTGCGATAAAAATAAGAAAGCGTATAAATTTTTTACGTTCTAACGATGCAAGTCCCCACATTACAAGCCCTAAAGCCACCCCTTGTC
>CAYXTZ010000049.1:0-10218 GCA_964468535.1 uncultured Sulfurovum sp. | reverse complement strand
AGCAGATAAAAATGATAGAAAGTTTGCTAAAGAAGTAGAAAACATCATTGAAATGCTACTTCTGAACATAGACGGAGATAAACTCAAAGACCCTAGAAAACTAGAAGAAGAAATACGTGGACTTGTAAGAAAGCATGTTGTACGTATGACAAAAAGATATCCACTAATCTTGCCGACTATATTTATAGTATAAGTTAGAGATACTAATTATAGCTTTTACATAAACAAAACTAATATAAATTATAAGTTTAAGCTATTATTAATATAATACTTGTTAAACTGTCATCCTTAATACATCATAAAAGAAGGGATGACTTGATGAAAAACACTATAGGAATACTACTCCTACTTTTACTACTGCTCATTGGTACATGTATCTATCAAAAAACATACGACATCTACGCATTAACGCATGAAGATAAAAATGTAACACACATTCCAAAAACAACAACACCTGAAAAACTATTATCCAAAGAAGCACAAGTAGAAACACAAATAGTAGTAGCGTCCACGGAAAAACCATCCATGATAGAGAGCATTAAAGCTACTGTTACCTCTGCGATTTCTTCAGATGAAAATAAAACGATTAGTGATACACTTAAAACAAATACCCTTTCAGAACAAATAACAGATAAAGAAAATATAAGCAAACAACCTAGCCTTAACACAGAAGAAAAAGAAAAAGAAGTCGTTGGCTACCTACTCACTGTTTTAAAAGAAAGAGATGTGGCTCTTAGTCAACGCGATGAAGCTGAAACCGTACTTCAAGCACTGATAAAAAGAGTTCTAGAAGAAAGACAGCTTGTCATAGAAACAAGAGAAAAAAATGCTTTAATTCTACAAGAAGAACTCAATGCACGCTTAAAAGATAGAGATAAAACAGCAGAAGATATATACCAAAAATACACCGAAGAAAAAGGAAAATAATATGTTAGAAATTGCCTCAAAAATTGCCATTTGTTTACTCTTAGCCGCACTCATAGGATTTATCATAGGATATCTTTTAGGGAAAAGCAGCAAGAAGAAAAATCTAAAAAAGACAAACATAAAAAAGACGGAAGTCGCAGATACCAAAACTCCTATTGAAAAAGAAATAGAAACACTTGTGAGTGACATGTCCGAAGAAATCAAAGAAGAGGAAGTGAAAATTCCTAGTTCTCCTGCTATTGAAGATGTGACCAAAGCCCTAGAAGAGATTGAAACTAATGAGACATCTATAAAACCAACACTTCTTGATGCACCCAAAGACAACAAAAAAGACGAACTAACACAAATCAAAGGCATAGGGCCAAAGGTAGAAGAAAAACTAAATATTGCAGGCATCTATCATTTTGAGCAAATAGCAAATTGGAATGAAGAAAACATCAGATGGCTTGAAACACATACTGCATTTGCACAGCGTGCCAAAAAAGACTTATGGGTAAATCAAGCAAAAGCACTCCTCTCATAGTTAGGGAGTAGTCTTTTGGCTATCTCTTTACCTGCCCTACTAATCTACTCTATGCTATAATCACACAAGCCAACAAAAGTAGCCTTATGAATCTCATAAAAATAGCACAAGAAACATTACAAATAGAAGCAGATGCCCTCTTAAAAGCATCAAAACGCTTGGATCAAAATTTTCTTGATGCCATTACACTTATTTTAAAGACCAAAGGCAAACTCATCATCACAGGAGTAGGAAAGTCTGGATTAGTGGGAGCGAAAATGGCAGCTACTTTTGCAAGTACTGGAACATCTAGCTTTTTCTTGCACCCTACTGAAGCCTTGCATGGCGACTTAGGCATGATAGGCAAAGAAGACACGCTTCTTGCCATTAGTTCTAGTGGAGAGAGTGAGGAACTTACAAAAATTTTACCACACATTAAACGCTTTGACATCCCTCTCATTGCTCTTACTGGAGAAAGTGTTTCATCACTAGGAACCTATGCAGATGTTGTGCTTGATATATCTGTAGAAAAAGAAGCCTGTCCCCTTGGCATAGCTCCTACAAGCTCAACAACCCTTACTATGGCACTAGGTGATGCTTTAGCTGTAGCTTTGATGGAAAGTAGAGGATTTAAACAAGAAGATTTTGCCTCTTTTCATCCTGGTGGTTCGCTAGGTAAAAAACTCTTTATACGTATCAAAGACTTGATGCGTACAGAACATTTACCTATAATTCAAAAAGACACAGCACTAAAAGAAGCCATAGTTGTTATGAGCGAAGGAAAACTGGGTCATATATTCATTGTAGATGAAAAAAATACTTTTATGGCTCTCTTAAGTGATGGTGACCTAAGACGTGCTTTGATGAAAGAAGATTTTTCACTGGATGAACTTGCCATAAATTATGCCAATCAAGCACCTATATGTTATACCAATACCGAACTCCTTGCCTCAGAGGCTTTAGAGATAATCGAAGAAGGTAAAATACAACTTTTACCTATAATTACAGAAGATAAAAAAATCATTGGTGTTTTACATATCCATGATTTAATCAATGCAGGCATAAAAAGAAAATGAAAGAAATAGTATGAGACTAAATAAATATATATCACACAACACAAAATATTCACGACGAGAAGCAGATACGCTCATAGAAGCAGGGGAAGTAACACTTGATAAAAGACCGCTCAAAGAATTTGGCTATGAAGTACAAGATGATGACCGTATCTTCGTCAAGGGCAAAGCAGTAAAAGTGACTTCTGAGTTAACTATCATCGTGTACAACAAACCCAAAGGTGTACTTGTTACGAAAAAAGATGACAGAGGACGTGCAACCATCTACCACAAACTCCCAGGTAAATACAGACACTTTACACCCGTAGGTAGACTAGACTATGCCTCAGAAGGACTTTTGCTCTTAACTGATGATGTCGAAGTAGCAACGGCTCTTATGGAGAGTGGGCTAGACCGTACCTATAACCTTAAGATAGACAAAACTGTTACAGCAGAAATGATATCTGCCATGAAAGAAGGACTTGTACTTGATGATGCAAGAGCTGGAGCACACGAAAAATCTAAGATTTACGCTATGGAATTTGCTCCTTTTGCACACTTTGAAGTAAGAAGTGAAGGAAAGAACTTTAGCAAACTTAGGGTGACCATCAAAGAGGGGAAAAACAGAGAACTTAGACGTTTCTTTGCACACTTTGATGCCAAAGTACTGGACCTTAAGCGTATTGCCTTTGGTGGCATAGAACTTAACAACCTACCAGAAAACAAAACACGTTACTTTACGCGAAGAGAGTATGATGATGTACATAAATTTATGAAGCGTTATAAAACCAATAAATTGGCTCACGTAAAAAATGAACTGAATGCAAAAAGACAAGAAGAAGACAATAAACGCAATAAAGATCAAGAAAAAAATACAACCAAAAACAATAAAAAGTTTAGATACAAAGACTAAGTATGGTATCTCTAGCCCTAAAGTACCGTCCTAAAACCCTTGATGCTCTCATAGGACAATCACATCTTCTAAGCAAAGATGCTGCACTGAGGAAACTCATAGAAGCAAATGCTCTCCCTCATACTTTTTTTCATGGGCCTCCAGGCTCAGGAAAAACTACCCTTGCTAGAGTGATTGCAAGTATTTTAGACCGTCCTTTTTACGAGATGAATGCCACAACCCTCAAAATAGAAGATTTACGTAAGATATTTAAAAACCACAACAATGCCTTACAAAAACCTCTCATTTTCATAGACGAAGTACACAGACTAAGCAAAAACCAACAAGAAGTACTCCTGCCTTTTATGGAAAACAACGCTGCCCTTATCATAGGAGCATCTACTGAAAATCCTTACTATTCACTTACCTCTGCTATGCGTTCTCGTTCACATTTATTTGAACTAGAAAGCATCAAGGAACACGAGCTTCATGTTTATTTAGACCAGATACTTGCACTTGAATCTATAGATATAGAAGAAGAGGCAAAAGAGTATCTTGTCTTCTCTTCTGCGGGGGATGTGCGTGCCATGCTAAACCTTTTAGAGTCTGCCTCCGTCCTTGGCTCTCCCATTGCACTTCATGCACTTAAACAGATACGTCCACATGCAATGCAAGCAGGAAGTTCAGAGAGTGAAAGTCACTATGAACTTACTTCCGCGATGATAAAAAGCATACGTGGTTCTGACATAGATGCGAGTATCTACTACTTAGCTAGACTCATAGACGGCGGAGAACCAGCTGAGTTCATCGCTAGGCGTTTAGCCATACTAGCAAGTGAAGACATAGGCAATGCCAATCCCCCTGCTCTTAACCTTGCTTCTTCAACTTTAAATATTGTAAAACACATTGGCTATCCAGAAGCACGCATAAGCCTTTCTCAGCTTGTTATCTACCTAGCCTCCTCACCTAAATCAAATAGTGCCTATCTGGCTATCAATCAGGCATTACATGCTATAAAAAATGCTGAAATATACCCTGTTCCTTCACACATAAAGACCCATGCTAAAAACTATCTTTATCCTCATGATTATCATGGTTGGGTAAAACAATCATACCTGTCCAAACCTTTACATTTTTATGACACAAAACAGATAGGTTTTGAAAAACAACTTTGGCAATGGCATACAAAAATTACACAAAGCTAAGCTTACTACACATTTCCTCACATTTCTATGCTATAATTTTTACAAATAACCAATCAAGGAAAACAAAATGATGACAAAAATATTTAAGCATAGCTATATAACAACATGCGTACTGCTTATTTTTAGTGGCTGTGCGAGCAACAACCCTAATTCTGCTACACAAACAGGTGCAGTCACGGGAGCACTTGCTGGTGCAGTTATTGGTTACAATACAAAGGGTCACCATAAAGGTCAACGTGCTGCAATAGGGGCTGCTCTTGGTGCAGCGGCTGGTGCAGGCATAGGAAATGCGGTAGACAATAACACTGCTCCCCCTCCACAAACTGGTGGATGGCAATAAATAAAAATAAATTTCAAAAGGAAAAATATGAAATTCAAAAAAACACTCATAGTATCATCTGTAGCCGTATTTATACTATCAGGATGTTACAATCAGCCAGGTCTCGTGCAGGACGGTAGCTATGACCGTACTAAAACAGGTGCCGCAACAGGTGCTGTAGCAGGGGCAATGCTAGGATACAATACAGGGAAACGTGATGCCAAAAGTGCCGTTATCGGTGGTCTTTTAGGTGCGGCTCTTGGTGGCGCTATAGGCTACAGTATGGATGAGCAGGCCAATACAATGGCACGTGCCTTAGGAACAGGTGTAAACAACGACCCTCTAGCTGCACTTAATCCAAACAATACCATTATCGTATCTAAACATCCTAACTATGTCAAAATCATGTTTAGAGACCCTATGATGTTTGCAACAGACTCTGCAAAGCTACAATATTCTGCAAGAGTTAAAGTGCAAAAAGTAGGACAGCTACTTGCTAATTATCCACAAACTGTGGTTGGTGTTGCAGGGTTTACAGACAGCACTGGTAGCTATGATCACAACCAAAAACTTTCTCAACGTCGTGCAGACACTGTAGCAAACCTACTTACCATGAATGGTAGACCTTATACCAAAGGGTGTTCGTCCAACAAAGCGATTGTACCAAACAACTCTGCTAGAAACAAAGCACTCAATAGACGTGTTGAAGTCTACCTTTATGCAGACAGAAATAATATGTCAGACCCTTGTCGTTAATTATTTTAGGGTGCTAAGTTCATACTTGGCATCATCTACAGTAATACTTCCTGAAAAGAAATTATTTTCAATAGTCTTCACCTGACTGCTTAATTTATCTTTAAAAGTTTCCCCTCTAATTCTATTATTTATAAAATATTTCATCTCATAAAAATCAGGAAACAACTCTAAAAACTCCTCTTTTAATGGAGATTTATTCCAGACCTCCAATTGTGTCTCAGCATTTGCATCACTTACATTTAAAATATCTTGCCCCATACTGTCTGTTGCTTTATACTGATCATATTTACGCTCATCATTGTAGTCATTATTTCGATATGCTTCATCTTCAGCCTGTATGTCACCTATAAAAGTGGTTACAAAATAAAGAAACCCTATACCAATGACGATAAATATCATGAAACCTTTATCCATGCATAAAACCTTATATTATTAGCTTGATATAGTGAGTATACAATAATTTTACTACTTCAGTATAATTTATGTTACATTAAGAATAACAGCGTATTATGCAAAAAACTAAATTAAGATAAAATTAGTCTCATTTTACTAGCATTTTTGGAAGGAAAAACATGACTGTCTACCTAGATAACAACGCAACGACTATCGTAGACCCTCATGTATTTACAGCGATGGAACCCTATTTTGTACAAAAATATGGAAACCCAAACTCTCTACACTCCTACGCCTCGGAAACCCACCCTGGCATAAAACAAGGTATGGAAAGAATCTATAAAGGCATTAATTCCCCCAAAGAAGACTCTGTAGTCATTACCTCATGTGCAACAGAGAGTAATAACTGGGTACTAAAATCCATCTACTTTGAGTATGTACTCACAGGCAAAAAAAATCATATCATCGTTTCTGAAGTAGAACATCCTTCTGTAATCGCCACAGCAAAGTGGATAGAAAGCATGGGGTGCAAGGTAAGTTATCTACCTATAAATAATGAGGGCATAGTAGATATACAGACCCTAAAAGACACCATTACACAGAAGACTGCCCTAGTATCTATAATGTGGGCAAATAACGAAACAGGTGCTATTTTCCCTGTAGAAGAAATAGGTGCTATTTGTGAAGAGCATAACGTACTTTTTCATACTGATGCAGTACAAGCCATAGGCAAGTTTCCTGTAGATGTACAATCTTTTAATGTCGACTACCTTACCTTCTCTGCACATAAGTTTCACGGGCCTAAGGGTGTGGGAGCTTTATACATTAAAAAAGGCAAAGAGCTTATGCCACTACTTCATGGTGGTGCACAGATGGGTGGTTACCGTTCAGGCACACTAAATGTTGCTGGCATCGTAGGTATGGGCATGGCTATGGATGCTGCTGTCTCAGCTTTAAAATTTGAAATGACAGAGATACGTGAGCTTAGAGACAAGCTAGAAGATGAACTTCTAAAAATAAAAGACACTTTTGTCGTAACCCCTAGAGAAAAAAGAACGCCCAATACCATCCTTGTCTCTTTTAGAGGTATTGAGGGTGAGTCGATGCTATGGGATTTAAACCGTGCTGGTATAGCAGCGAGTACGGGTTCTGCCTGTGCCTCTGAAGACCTAGAAGCCAATTCAGTTATGGAAGCCATAGGAGCTGCTGAAGACTTGGCACATACCGCCATACGCTTTTCACTTAGCCGCTACAGCACACAAGAAGAGCTAGACTACACGCTTAAAGCGGTCTTAAAAGCTGTTGAGAGGCTGCGAGGTATTTCAAGTTCGTATGCGTATGCTCCAGAGGGTCACGAAAGTGGTCTTGTCCATTAATACTTCACTTGCACTGTGTTTTAACACTAGTTCGATTTTGACTAAATCAAGTTTTACAAAGGAAACAACATGGGCATAGATAGTTTAATAGGTGGTACCATCTGGGATGAGTACAGCCAAAAAGTAACAGATCTAATGAACAACCCACAAAACATGGGTGAAATCACAGAAGGACAAGCAGAGCAGATGGGTGCACAACTCATCGTAGCAGATTTTGGTGCTGAGAGTTGTGGGGATGCGGTACGTCTTTACTGGGCAGTTGACAGTAAAACAGACAAAATCCTCTCTTCAAAGTTTAAAAGTTTTGGTTGTGGCACAGCTATAGCAAGCTCAGACACTATGGCAGAGTTATGTAAAAATAAAACAGTTGATGAAGCAGTAAAAATAACAAACATCGACGTGGAACTAGCCATGCGTGACAGACCTGATGTACCTTCTGTTCCACCGCAAAAAATGCACTGTTCCGTGATGGCATATGATGTCATAAAAAAAGCAGCATCACAATACAAAGGTGTTGACATAGAAAGTTTTGAAGAAGAGGTCATCGTCTGTGAATGTGCACGTGTAACGCTTGATACACTACAAGAAGTTATCCGCCTAAATAACCTAGCAACCATTGAGCAAATCACAGACTACACCAAAGCGGGTGGATTTTGTAAATCCTGTATCAAACCTGGAGGACATGAAGATAAAGATGTCTACCTAGTAGACTTACTTGAAGAAGCAGAAAAGGAAAAAATACTTGCTAGTGCTAGTCTAGGCACCAATACAGGTGTATCTGGAGACTTTACTACGATGACTATAGTACAACGTATCAAAGCTGTAGATAAAGTAATTGATGACAATATCCGTCAAATGCTTGTGATGGATGGTGGAGATATGGAAATCTTAGACATTAAAGAAAATGGCGAAAATATTGACATCTACATACGTTATCTAGGTGCATGTTCTGGCTGTGCAAGTTCCAGTACAGACACACTTTTTGCCATAGAGAAAACTTTAAAAGAAAAACTTAGTGACAAGATTAGGGTTTTGCCTCTATAAGTTGTTAATATCTTCCTTAAGGTTTCATATGTTACTATTAATTTTATCTGAAAACAAAGAAGGGTGATGATGAGCATCACAAAAAGTTTATTTAGGGTTTTTGCCTTTTCTTTTCTATGGTTATTATTTACAAATGGGGCTATGGACTCATGGGTTATAGGTGTCCCCATGGTACTTATAGCAACTTTTATAAGTATAAAATTACTGCCTGCAACACCTATATCTTTCATAAGTTTATTAAAATTTATTCCTTTTTTTCTTTGGCATTCTTTGCTTGGTGGTTTTGATGTAGCTAAAAGGGTTTTTTATGTAGAACTAAAGATTAATCCCGTAATGCTTCGCTATCGTTGGCGTTTGCCTGAGGGTTTGTCTCGGGTATTTATGTCTAAGGTAGTGAGTTTATTGCCTGGTACATTGGTTATTGCCCTGGAAGGGGAGTATATGGAAATACATGCTCTAGATGACAGTGGGGATGTTACTTCCGAGTTGATGCTGGTAGAAAAAAGAGTTGCTGAACTGTTTAATATAAACATTTCAGAAATAAAAAAATAGGCACTTTATGAATACACTATATTTACTGATTGCATTATTTTTACTTTTTACTTTGATTGCAGGAATGTGGCGTATCTTATATGGACCTACACCTGCTGACCGTATGTTGGCAGCACAGTTGTTTGGTACTACTGCTGTGGCTTGCTTATTACTCTTATCGCAGGCATTAACGCAGCCAGCACTAAGAGATGTAGCTTTAGTGTTTGCTTTATTGGCAGTAGTTACTGCCATTGCATTTATAAAAAGGGCTTGGGTGGGTAATCATGATAATTGATGTTATAACTACTATATTTATAGTACTAGGGGCAGTGTTTTTTTTGGCAGGAACGCTAGGATTACTAAGGTTTCCTGATGTGTATACGCGCTTACATGCCTTGACTAAAGCAGACAATGTAGGTCTTGGTCTCATCGTCATTGGGCTTATGTTGCAAGCAGATTCTTGGCTAGTTGCTGGTAAGTTATTATTTATTTGGTTTTTAGTGCTACTAGCAGGAGCAGGTGTGGCACACCTTATAGCAAATACCGCACAGAGACGAGGTGTGAAACCATGGAAGAGATAAATATATTACTAGTGTTTGATATGGCTATAGGTTTTACTTTAATTTGGCTGGCTTGGCAAACACTAAGTAGCCTTGACCTTTTTCGTTCTATTGTGTTATTTATTGCCTTTGGATTATTGATGGCATTGGCATGGGTGAGGCTAAATGCTCCAGATGTTGCTTTAGCTGAAGCTACTATTGGTGCGGGTTTAACAGGAGCATTACTTCTGTCTGCTTTAGCACAACTTAGTGCAAATACGAAGCAAACAGATGAGGAGAATAAAATTGAAAATTCTTGAAAAAAAGCCTTCTTTATCTATAAGGATACTATTGGGAACACTGATGTTATTTCTAATGCTTAGTTTGGCTTATGCGGTCTTGTCCTTGCCCAAAGAAGCGATTGGGTTGAGTGCAGAAGTGGCTAAAAATGTTGAGCTTAGTGGAGTAAGTAACCCTGTGACTGCAGTGCTACTAAACTATCGTTCTTACGATACCTTACTAGAACTTGGCGTGCTGTTGTTAGCACTGCTTGGGGTTTGGTCTCTTGGTAGCGTTACTATAAACAAAAGTTCTAGCATAAATCCTGTACTTGATTTCTTAACGAAGTTTTTAGTCCCTATTTTTATTTTATTTGCGGGGTATCTGTTATGGGTTGGTGCTT
>CAYXTZ010000048.1:0-10277 GCA_964468535.1 uncultured Sulfurovum sp. | reverse complement strand
TAATTTTTTTAATTTGTCTTCCTTTATATTATTTACATATTTTAACACCTACATCCTTAGTCGAACTATAAACTGTGAAACTTAAATTACTCAATATTAACGAAATGATGATTCAATCGTTGCAACCCATTTTTTTACACGTTCCTTCGTTAAGTCTTCTTCATTATCTTCATCTATAGCAAGCCCTATAAATGCCCCGTCTCTTATGGCTTCAGAATCTCCAAAGTCATAAGTTTCACTAGACCAACCATCACCTACTATGTTTGCAGTACTTCTTGCAACTATCTCATAAAGAATAGCCATGCCGTCTAAAAAATAGTCCCCATGAAGCTCTTGATCTCCTAGCCCAAAAAATGCTACAGTTTTCCCTGAAAAATCTACTTCTTCAAAGTCATCAAGTATTTCATCCCAGTCATCTTGTAGGTCACCATCACCCCATGTAGACGTACCTATGATGACGTGTGTATAGTCATTGAATACAGTAAGTTTCGTTAGCGAAATGTCATGTATGCTAGACTCAATACCCAATGCTTTTTTGATTTGTTCTGCCACTAAACGAGTAGCTCCTGTATTTGAGCCGTAAAATATACCTATTGACATAATATCTCCTTATTTGACGATAAACTCTCTTTTAGCCCATAGGTGAAATTTTATCTCTTGTTGTTGAGAACATTGGGCCCATAATATGCCCAATGGCATCCAGTTTTCCTATGTTTACCTGTGGACCATTCATAATCGAATCATCTATATCTATAGCAATAACATCTGCAATCACCACAGAATCACACTTACCTTCTTCTCCATAATGGATAACTTCTCTAAGCTTACACTCCAATACTACCTTGGATTCAGCGACACGTACGCAAGGAATGGTTTCGCACTCTTTGGCTGTAAGCCCTGCTACCTCAAACTCATCAACAGAAGGTGGATGTTCCATTCCTGTTGGGATAATTTTTTTAACAAGATCTACACTAACTACCGAAATAGAAAAAACTTGATTTGCTTTAATGTTGGCTAGAGTATCTTTTTCACCAGCGTCTAATTTACTTAAAACTGTAATTGAAACCATAGGAGGATTCACGCTTGTTATGCCATACAAAGAAAATGGTGCTAAATTTTTAACACCATCGGCACCTATAGTTGCTACTAAGCCGATAGGTCTTGGGTGTACTGTGCTGGATAAATATTGATACATTTGCATCGTATTGGATTCATCTGATTTTATTAACATTTTAACTCCTGATTTTATTAAGTATTTTATAAATTATACATTGCATAACTTAAAATGATTATCATAATCTTAAATTATTGTTTAAACAGAGCTGTACTTAATAACAATTTAGATAAAATAATAACAATTATAATATTAGGTAACAACTACATGATAAAAAGTATCCTCAAAGTTTTCGGCACAAAAAATGACAAAATAGTGAAAAACTATCTTAAAAAAGCAAACGCTATCAATGCACTTGAATCTCAGTATGAAGCAATGGATGATGCTGCTCTAAAAATAGCATTTGATGCACTAAAAGCCTCTGTACTTGATGGCTCAAAGAGCTTAGATGATGTACTAAGTGACTCCTTTGCCATAACAAGAGAAGTCTCAAAACGTACAGTAGGACTCAGACACTACGATGTGCAAATGGTAGGTGGCATGGTACTTCACGATGGAAACATCGCTGAAATGAAGACAGGTGAGGGCAAAACACTTGTTGCCACACTAGCAGTTGTACTAAACGCGATGGAAGGCAAAGGTTTACATATCGTTACAGTAAATGATTACCTTGCCAGCCGTGACTCCGAAGAAATGTCTCCTATTTATGAATTTTTAGGTTACAGTGTAGGATGTTTAACCGCAGACATCCATGATGACGAAAGCAGAAAAGCTCAGTATGATGCAGACATCACTTATGGTACAAACAACGAGTATGGTTTTGACTACTTACGTGACAATATGAAAGTACGTGCTGAAGAGAAAGCACAACGTGAACATCGCTATGCTATCATCGATGAAGTGGATTCCATCCTCATAGACGAAGCTAGAACCCCACTTATCATTTCTGGTCCTACACAGCGTGACCACAATCACTATGCAAAAGCTGATGAAATAGCCCAAAAAATGGAACGTGGTGAAAAACTCAAAACAAAAGCGGGAGAACCTGAAAAAACAACAGGTGATTTCATAGTAGATGAAAAGAACAGAACTGTTATCATGACAGAAGATGGACTTCAAAAAGCCCAAGACCTTTTTGAAGTAGAGAACCTTTACAACTTAGAAAATGCGGCACTCTCTCACCACTTAGACCAAGCACTCAAGGCACACTATATTTTTGTAAAAGACAAAGATTATGTAGTACAAAACAATGAACTCATCATCGTCGATGAGTTCACGGGTAGACTCTCTGAGGGACGTAGATACTCTGAAGGTCTACACCAAGCACTCGAAGCAAAAGAAGATGTGGAAATACAAGAAGAGTCTCAGACCCTAGCAGAAATAACCTACCAAAACTATTTTAGAGCCTACCATAAACTAGCAGGTATGACTGGAACTGCACAAACTGAAGCCACAGAATTTTCACAAATATATACCCTTGATGTTATCTCTATCCCTACAAATGTTCCTGTAGGGCGTATAGACAAAAATGACCTCATTTATAACACTGAGCGTGAAAAACTAGATGCTGTCGTAAAACGCGTAAGAGAACTTCATACCAAAGGACAGCCAGTACTTATAGGTACAGCTTCCATCGAAAAATCCGAGATGATAGACGAGCGTCTTAAAAAAGAAAAAATCCCTCACAATATGCTTAATGCCAAAAACCATGCTCGTGAAGCAGAAATCATCATGAACGCGGGACAAAAAGCAGCGGTAACTGTGGCTACAAATATGGCAGGACGTGGTGTTGACATCAAGATAGATGATGAAGTAAAAGCACTGGGTGGTCTCATGATACTTGGAACTGAAAGACATGAAAGTAGACGTATAGATAACCAACTTCGTGGACGTTCAGGTCGTCAAGGTGACGCAGGTGAATCACAGTTTTTTCTTAGCCTTGATGATGACTTATTACGTATCTTTGGTGGAGACAAGATACGTAATATTATGAATAAACTGGGTGTAGAAGATGGTGAGTATATCGACTCTCGTATCGTCACAAGAAGTGTAGAAAAAGCACAGAAAAAAGTAGAAAATCAACACTATGAGTCTCGTAAACATATCTTGGAATATGATGATGTTGCAAACCATCAACGTAAAGCCATCTATGCCTTTAGAAACCAGTTACTTGACCCTGAGTTTGACATTGCTGCAAAAATAAAAGAAAACCGTGAAGAATACATCGCTCATCTTTTTACACAAGCAGAAATATTTGATGGCATGTCGCAAGAAGATTATAATATTGAAAAACTAGCAGCACTCATCAATGAAGAGTTACGCATCGAGATACAAGCTGAACAACTCAAAGAAAAAGATGTAGATGAGATAAGTACTATGATACGCGATATGATGGAAAAACTCTATGAAGCCAAAATGGAACCTATAGACATAGCACAACGTAAAGAGATAGAACGTATCTTGTATCTTCAAGTACTTGACCCTCAGTGGAGAGACCATCTTTATGAAATGGATGTACTCAAAATAGGCATAGGACTTAGAGGGTACAATCAAAAAGACCCACTTACGGAGTATAAACAAGACTCCTACAAACTCTTTACCGATTTGGTAACACGCATAAAACGTGAAGCAGTAAAAACATTACAGCTTGTACAGTTTGACTTTTCTTCTCCAGATGAAGAGGAAGCCGCTGTTGAACATATAAGAGAAGAATTAGAGTCGGGTGTAGCTGACGCTGTACTAAGTACTGATGCACCCATAGAAAAGAAAAATACACCATTTACCGCTACAAAGAAACCAAAGAGAAATGAAGTATGTCCTTGTGGGTCTGGGCTAAAATATAAAAACTGTTGTGGAAAAAGTGGACCTAAAAAAGGTCTATTGTCTCAGAATGCATAAGGAGTAAAGCTCCTTATTGCTATGCTAATGCTGCGTCCTCTTAACAGAGAGTTCACGCGACTAGTCGCTTTTACTACCATCGGAGATATACAATGAAAATAATCCCCTCACCTAATAAAAAATTTATTAGACACATCATCAAGCACTACCTAAAATATGACAAAGAAAATCCTTTTATATTTATCTCTGCGATGTTAGCCTTTTTAGGTATTGCAGCTGGCGTAATGGTACTGATGATAGCGATGGGTATTATGAACGGGACACAAAAAAGTTTTAAAGAAAAACTTTTTGTCATGAACTACCCTCTTACCATACTCCCTCTTGCAGAAAACTCTGTGAATGATGCACTTATCACTAAGCTTTCAGATAAATTTCCTCACCTTAAATTTTCCCCTTACTACACCACACAAGTCATCACTAAAAATGAAGGTACAGTTCAAGGCTCTTTACTTTATGGTGTGGATGCCAAAAAAGAAGCTCAAATCAATCACATTTTTAAAGAAGCAAAAGGTTCTGGCAATAGTAAATTTAGCGTAGTGATGGGTGAAGGTCTTTCTTTTGAAATGAATGCACGCTTAGGTGGAAAAGTGACACTTTACTTCTCGGAGCAACAAGCCATAGGGTTTGGTACCATGCCTCTACAGAAACGTTTTGTAGTAGATGGTATTTTTAAATCAGGTCTAAAAGCCTATGACAAAGCCATCATGTACACCACACTAGAGGCCTTTGAAAAACTTCTCAAACGTGAACAGGGTAACTATGATGGCTTGCATATTTATACAGAAAACCCTCTTGATGAAATAGCCTCTATAAAAGCTGAACTTCCAGAAATGGTGGTCATAGAAGGATGGTGGCAACAAAATGGAAACTTTTTTGCAGCCATGGAGATGGAAAAGAAAGCACTCTTTTTAGTCTTACTCCTCATCATCCTTGTGGCATCTTTAAACATCATTTCCTCCCTTCTCATGACTGTGATGAGCAGAAGAAAAGAGATAGCTCTTATGCGTACACTAGGGGCAACAAAAACGGAAATAAAGTCTATCTTCTTTAGGCTTGGGCTTATTATTGGCTTAGCAGGTATTGTTGCAGGCACAATGCTTGGAGGATTAGGTATTTGGTTACTTAAAACGTTTGACTTTATTTCCATGCCTGAAGATGTCTACGGTACAAGTAAACTTCCCGTAGAACTTAGCATGGGAGATTTTAGTTTTATACTCATAGGCACAAGTATCATCATCTTGCTTTCCTCTCTTTATCCTGCTAAAAAAGCGTCTCAAACAGACCCACTTGTAGTACTTAGAAATGAATAGAAGATAGCACTAGTCAAATATATCTAAAACCTTGTTACCACCTTCAAAAACATCAAAAATTGAAGTTTCTTCTTTCTCTTCAAAGACATTAAAAGGAGAGTCTTCATACATACCGAACATAGTGTTGTACACCTTGGAACTCTTATACATCATCCCTGAAGTAAACTCAGCAGAAGTTCCAGAATATTTCATGCCCTTATGCATAGTATTTCCTACATCTTTTACTCCACCTAAAAACTCCAAACCAAAAATACTGCTTTTTTTCTTTTTTTCGTTAAATCCAAATGCTGTAGGCATACCCCAACTCTCACCCTCTTCTAAGCCCACAGTATCGTAAAAACTACTCAGTGTATTGGAAAATGAATAGCTGTCATCTTTTTTCTTACTGCCACTAAAACCTAAAGTTTCACCGACACGAGAAAGCTCTGAACCAATAGAGTCGGTGATACTACTACTCTCTGAAGCAATCAAAGAGCCTACCGTATCAGGCTTATTGTTCTCCAGCAATGCTTCTTTTGAAGAGGTGTCAAAATCAAGATTTAGTTCTTGTCTTATGCGTTCTAGTCTCTTTTCTTTAGCTGTAGGCGTACGAATGCCTAGTTCTTCACGTATATGTGCTGCTTTTATCTCTAACTCTGCTGCTTCTTGTGCTGAGATATCTGCATAGATGATGCTATTTAAACCAACAAAACATAAAATTAACTTTTTCATAGATGTATTATACACTATTTTGTAGTATTGTTTTCTTCAGATGATAAAAGATGTTGTGGTGCTTCAAAGGTACGCTTAATAAGCTGCAGGGGATAAGAGAGTATATCTTTTGCAGCAGAGACATTGACCTCAGGCTTATCTAAACTCCCTGTAATCTGAAGCCCCACAGTTAGACTCTTCTCTTTCCCTACCAATATATAACCTACCAAAGGGATGCTGCCCAGAACCTTACCTAAGGTTCTAGCAACTTGGATACCTAACTCTATGTTGATTGTTTTTTTATCTAAGTCGAGTTCACCTTTACCTATTATCGTTGCAGATTCACCCTTTATATAGATAGAATCAAATAGTATTTTACTACTATTTATCATCCTATAAGAAACCACTCCAGAGTTAATAGTAAACCCTTTGTCAGAATACCCTGGGTTTTGCAAGGTAACCAGTGCAGGAATAGTGTTGATAAATGCCAAGGTATTGTTGTAAGCTTTAAATCCACTCATCACCCCCCCCTCAACAATAATCTCTCCTTTCATTTCTTTTTTTGGATTACCTGTTTTTGCAAGAGAGTATCGTCCTTGTTGCAAACCTTTAAAATTGATGAGTGGATGTAAAGTTTTATCTTTGATGCGTAATGCTTGAAGACCTAAAATATCTTTAATTTTTGTAAATTTTATAATATCTCCATCGCTACTGCCTATTGCTTTTATATCACCATTGTGTTTTACTTCCACATCATAACTGTCGGTGACAAGGCTATATTTCCCGTATCTTAAGTTACTATTTTTTCCTATGATAACAAGATTTTTCTTTTTACTCTTTTTAGTAGTCTTTTTTACTTCAGTTGCTAAAAACTTTTCTAAGTCTATATTAATATTTTTTAGCGTTACTCTATTTCTCTTTTTATTATAATGTAAGCTTTTATCAAACGCATAGAAATCAATATCATCTTTAGATACTTTAGCATAAATTGGTACACGCGTGGCACAACTACTACTATCTGTATAAATAAAACATGAACTTCGTTTCATGATACCTTTAACAATAAATGTTTCAAAGTCTTTTGTTGATATCTGTACATTTCCTCCATCTTCTATGGGTATAGTCTTAGAAATATATGATTTTATCTTTCGTAAATTTTTTACAGTAAGCGTTGTTATTTTTTGTTTATTTTGCAAGGTGAGTGTATATTTAGGTATGTTTACAAATACACCCTGCTTATACTCTAGCGTGAAAGGTATTTTTTCATTTTTCAAGGTCACTAAAGTTTTAGCCTCTGTTTTTAATGTTACTTTCTTTGCATCAAAAACAAAATCTGCCTTCTTTTTTGATAAATCAAGTTTCCCATTCAATACACCTTCATACATAGGATGAGACAATGAGATATTTTTTAAAAACACAGAGCCTTTTTCATAGCGTAAATCGCCTTTTTCTATAGGGAAATTTAATTTGTGTATTTGCACATTACCTTTTAAAAACTTGACATCTACCACAAAGTGCATAGCTGATTTTTTTAATCCTATATCTGCATCTAAGGAAGCAATCACTTTTCCATTTTTTTGTAAGACTGGCAGTGAAATATTATAGGCCTGCAATAATGTTTGAACATCTTTATCAAACCTTGTATCAAATTTAAGATTGAGTTTTAAGGTAGTATTATCATCTCTTAGATTAACAATAGAAACCACACTACCATCTAAATTTTTATCTAAATATCTTGCTTGTTCAAGGTTAAATCTAAGCCCTTTATCGTCACTATAGTCCAATATAAAACTCCGTGCCAATACAGGGGCTACACCTTCTTTAAAGTAAATAGAAACATCTGAAAATAGCACTTCTGCCTTCAATGTATCTAAGTGCAAAGAAAATTTCTTATTTCCAATATTTCCTTTACCCCTCAAAGAAAGCACTTGATATGATTTGGCTTGTACTTTATCAACTATCCATGACTTCACTGTTGCTGGCATGTCAAACTTATCTATGATGGGTTTAAGGTCAGAAAATCTGTCACTACTCAATGCAAATTCAACCTCATCTTGTCTTTTACTCACCTTAAAATAACCCTGTGTCTCCTCAAAGACAAACTTGCCTTCTGCTTTCAACATATCTTTGTCTAGGTCATAGCTAAATTCACCACGCATGAGAAGATTATGTTTTTTAAATTGAAATATAGGGATAGTCCCTCTTAGTATTTTTCCTTCACGATACACATTTCCCCGAATCAAATAGTCTTTACTACTTAGTTGCAGTATATTGTCTAGAAAATAAATACCCAAAACATTGTTTTTAAAATGAATTTCTTTTAAATCTATATGATGAAAAAAAGTAAGTAAAGATTTGACACGGGCTAGAGCTTCATCTATACTATGGATAGAAGGATTTTCTTTACGCTGAGGAATAATTATTTTATCGGCTTTAAGCGTCAGCCTTTTATCAAGTTTTATGTATAATCCCTCAACAAGATACCCAGAGACTTTCATTTTGTCGATGCTTATACCTAGATGCAACCAAGTAAAAATAGTAACAATAAGGACAATACAAAAGATGAGTATATTACGTACAAGTGTATGGATGGCATGGGCAGAACATATTGCACTGGTCTTGATCATCTCTTTTGCCTTTTATACCACACTTCCTGTCAAAACCACAAAAATACTTTTGCTTCCACAAGGGTCAATTTCTCACATTATAACACAGTTAACTAAACAAGGTTATGCCTTGTCTGCCATAGACAAATATCTTCTAATTCTCATGGGACAACCCCAAAGTGGATGGGTAAACATAAATGCAACAGAGCTAAACCGTATCGATTTTCTCCATAAACTCACCACAGCTAAAGCCAAAATGGAAAAGGTCACGCTTATACCAGGAGAAACAAAAGAGATTTTTTTAGAAATTTTAGCAAAACAATTAGCACTTGATAAAACAAGGCTTGAAAGCTACTATAGCACATTTGCCAAATACCCTGAAGCAGGTATCTATGCAGACACATACTATGTACCTTACAGCATCAGTGAGAAACATCTCATGCATTTTTTACTCACACAATCAGAAAAAAAATATAAAGAGATATCAAACAAGGTCTATGGCACATACAGCAAAAAACACTGGCTGAAAATCCTTACTATCGCTTCTATCATCCAAAAAGAAGCAGCCAATGCCAAAGAGATGCCTATTGTCTCTTCAGTCATCTATAACCGTTTAAAAAAAGGGATGCGTTTACAGATGGATGGCACACTAAACTACGGGAAGTACTCACACATAAAAGTAACCTCCCAACGCATAAAAAATGACAGCAGTCCTTTCAATACATACAAGTACAAGGGTTTACCTCCCTCACCTATTGGTGCAGTAAGCCTTGATGCATTAAAAGCCGCCATGAAACCTGCTAAAACTAACTACCTTTACTTCATGAGAAATACCCAAGGGGTACATGATTTTAGCAAAACATATAAAGCACACCGTAAAAATATATCTAAAGTACGCTAAACATCAAAACACTATAATAACAACAATATTTAAGCTAACGGTCATAATCAATTTAAGTACATTGTAGCATTAAAAATAATATAATTTCAAAATTTTTTTAATACGTTTTTAAAGCAAGGAATAGTCAATGAGCATTATTGATGCAAATATAGGTCAAGAGTATATTGTTAAGCATTTACATACGCAAGGTGCATTAAGACAAAGGCTTGTCTCTTTTGGCATACTTAAAGGTGCTAAAGTAAAGTACTTAAACCATACAGCACTTAAGGGTACATGGGAAATACGTGTAGGAAAGATGAATATTGCCTTAAGAAAAGAAGAAGCAGAAAAGATAGAAGTAACAAGCGTATGAACAACATACGCATAGCTCTTGTAGGACAACCTAATGTTGGGAAAAGTATGCTTACCAATGCCATTAGTAATTCAAAGTTGCATGTAGGTAATTTTGCGGGCTGTACTGTAGAAAAAAAACAGAGTACCTTTAAACACAAAGAATATAACATCACTATGGTTGACCTGCCTGGTACATATATGTTGGCAGACTACTCGGTAGAAGAGAAAGTAACGAGTGATTTTTTAAAAGATGCTGACTATGATATCATCTTAAATATTGTTGATTCTACAAACCTTGAGCGAAATTTACAACTAAGCTCTGAACTTCTGAATCTTGATAACAAAATGCTTATTGCACTCAATATGTCTGATGAAGCACAAACAGAAGGCATAGAAGTAGATGATGTTCTTATGTCAACACTTTT